>JAKPUV010000513.1 GCA_029554925.1 Candidatus Hydrogenedentota bacterium
GTCGCCAAACGCCATGGAGGGGGTCTGCGCGCCCGCCGGAACGGTTTCCGCGAGCAGGCGGGCCACGGCGCTGATTGCGGCGTCATGGGTGAGGCTGTACCCGTTGGGCGTCTGCATGGCCATGGCGACCCGCCGGGCACCGGACTCCGTCGCGTCCCCGTAGAGTTCCGAGTTGTCCATGCACCGCTCCTCCTCGTCGGGCCCCTCGACGTGCTTGTCCACCCACCGTTTCAGGCGGTTCTGCACGGGCCGCCAGCCGAGGGCGAACCGGATGTGGTTGAGAAAGCGCATCTGGCGGACCTGCTTCTCCGGCAGGACGGTGTAGACCTCGATGTTGGGGATGTCAGTGGACAGGAAGGCGGTGGACACGTCGCCCCAGGGAATGGCCGTGGCCAGGCGGGTTCCGCTGGCGAAGGGGATTTCGGCGGTCAGCGAGGCCAGGGGAATCCGCTCCAGATGCCCGCGCCTGCGGATGACGCACCCCTCCCCCATCCCCTCGATGATGGTCTTGGTGGTGCCCGGGCTGAGTTTTCCCCTGTCCGACCGGAAGGCCAGCCGGAGGTGGGTGGCGCCGGGCAGGGCCCGCTTCAGCATGGCGGCCATGCAGTCCGTGGGCACCACGTCGAACCCGACGCCCGGAATCACGGCGATCCCGCCCTCCTTCCAGCGGGTGTCATGCCGGCGGACATACTCGAAGACGGTGATCTCGCCGGTCACGTCGAGGTAGTGCGTCCCGGTGGCCATGCAGCCCTCCAGCATGGGCCGGGCGGTCGCCGAAAAGGGGCCCGCGCAGTTGAGGACCGCGTCCATGCCGTGCAGCCCCTCACGGGTGGCCTCCGGATCGGAAAGGCTGAACACGCGGCACGGCAACCCGAGTTCCGCAGCCGCAGCCTCCACCCCGTGGCGGCCCCGGCCCGCCACGACGGGCCGCATTCCCCGGGAAACCGCCTCCTCGGCGCAGAGGCGCCCGGTGTATCCGCTGACCCCGTAAATCATCCACTCGGTCATGGCGTGGCCTCCACCCCTATTTTGCCAGAAAATGCAGGCCCAGTTCGGTCAGAGCCGGACAAACGGCCGCCTTCACAATGCGCAGCCGCACCTTTTCCGTGGTGACGGGGTCTCCCCGCCAGAGGCGCCGCGCGCCGATGGAGACGCCGCGAGCGAACTCCTCCCAAGCCTCCCCTGTCCAGCGGTCCATGGCCCACTCGTCCACCCGGTGGCCCAGGGGAAGATGCTCCCTCAGGCTGACCACGTCAAAGGTGGTTTCCCCGGAAAGGGTCAGGACGATCTCCGGCGTTGTGACGCCGTCATCCGGACACCAGTAGGTGTTCCGGTCCCCGTCCAGGACGTTGGCCGCCCCGTAGGCCGGGTCGCCGCCGCGCACGCTGGAGGCCTCGGCGGAAGCGCCCTTCGCCAGGTCCGTGTCAAAGGTGGCCCGAAGCCGCCTGCCAAACTCGCGGAGGGACGCGACGTCGTTCTCGTGGATGCGCCCGCGCCGGTCCGGCGGCAGGTTGAGGAGGAACGAGGCGCCGCGCCCGACGGACTCGAAATACAGTCTCATGAGGTTGTCCGGCGTGCGGACCTTCCGGTCCTCTTTCTTGTGGTAAAACCACCCCGGGCGGATGGACACGTCCGCCTCGGCGGGCATCCAGAACTTCCCGTCCCGGGTGCCGTTCTCCGCGAGCTGGTATTCCGTCTGGCCGGGACAGGGCGGCAGCCCGTCGCGGCCGAGGGGGGTGTACGTGGCCCAGCTGGGCTCCCCGGCGAATCCGGACTCGTTGCCCACCCAGCGGACGTCCGGCCCGACATCGCTGAAGATCACGGCGCCGGGCTGAAGCTCCCGGACCATCGCCCAGGTGGTCTCCCAGCCATA
>JAKPUV010000517.1 GCA_029554925.1 Candidatus Hydrogenedentota bacterium
CAGCGCGACATCAAGCGGGTGCTCGCCTACTCGACGGTGAGCCAGATCGGCTACATGTTCGTGGCCCTGGGCTGCGGCCTCTGGGCCGCCGGCATGTTCCACCTCCTGACCCACGGCATCTTCAAGGGGCTGCTCTTTCTCGCGGCCGGGGCCGTGATCCACGCCCTCGACGGCGAGCAGGACCTGTCGCGGATGGGCGGTCTCGTGAAGGACCTGCCGGCCGTCTCCGTCACCTTCATCGCGGGGCTTATGGCGCTGGCGGGGATCTTTCCCCTGTCCGGGTTCGTGAGCAAAGACGCCATCCTCTGGGGGGGCTTCGAGCGCTACGGGGTCTTCTTCTGGCTCGCGGCCTTCCTCGGCGCCCTCGCGACGGCCCTTTACTCGGCAAAACTCCTCTCCGCCCTCCTCGGCCCGCGGCGAACCGAGGGGCGCCCCCACCCGCCGGGGCCCGTCATCGTCGCTCCCCTGGCCGTCCTGGCGGTCTTCGCCCTGCTCGCGGGGATCCCGGGCCTGCCGCTCTTCACGCAGGACACCTTCTTCGCGCGGTTCCTGGGCATGCCCGCTGCGGCGCCCGCAACGGCTGCATCGCACAGCCTCGAGGTGGCCCTCACGGTCCTGCAGTCCCTGGCCGTCCTGGCCGTCCTGGCCGGGGCGATCCGGATCTTCGCGAGGGCGCGGTGCCCCGCCGACCCGGCCGTCCTGGCGAGCGGTTTCGGCATCGACCGCCTCAACGATTGGCTGTTCGTCCGGCCCCTGAAGGCCGGCGCCCGGTTTTTCGCGGCCGTCGTGGACGCGCGCGTCATCGACGGCGCCGTCAACGGCCTGGGTTCCCTTGCCATGGCCCTGGGCCGGCTTGCGGCAGGCCTGCAGACCGGCGAGCTGCGACACTACGCCGTGTCGCTGATCGCCGGGGCCTTCGCCCTGATCGCCCTCACCGTCTTTTTCGCCGGAGGTCTCTGAGATGACGACAAACGACGTCCCCCTGCTGTCCGTCCTGATCGCCCTGCCCCTGGCGGGAAGCGTCCTGGTGCTCGCGACGGACGAGCGGCGAGCCCGCGCCGCCGCACTGGCCACGGCGCTTGCGACGTTTCTGGCGACGCTGGCGCCCCTGTTCCTCTTCCGGGAGGGGGAGCCGGGGTTCCAGTTCGTCGAATACCGACCCTGGATCGGCTCGCTGGGGATCGCCTGGCACCTCGGGATCGACGGGCTTTCGCTCTTCCTGCTGCCGCTGACGGGATTCCTGTCGCTG
>JAKPUV010000522.1 GCA_029554925.1 Candidatus Hydrogenedentota bacterium
CCCCCCCGCGGCGAGGCGCTCGCGGATCTCCGTGGAGGACAGCGCGTCCTCCTCGAAGGGGAGCAGCGTGGCGCGGTTCTGAAGGACGGGCGGAAGGGGGCGGCCGCAGTTCGGGCGGCACACCACGAGCAGTTCCGCCAGCTCCAGAATCACGCCGGGCTCCCGCCACTTGGGCAGGTCCAGCGCGGAGTCGTAGCCGAGGATGAGAAACAGGCGCGCGTCCGGGCGCTCCGCGTTCAGCGCGCGCAGGGTGTCCGCCGTGTACGAAGGGCCGGGGCGGTCCATTTCCAGGCGGCTCGCCTCGAGCCCCCTTTCCTCCGCCACGGCCGCATCCACCATGGCCAGGCGGTCCTCCGCGGACGCGGCCACCTCGCCGGACTTGTGCGGGGGCACGTTGGCCACCATGAACAGGACCCGGTCCAGACCGGCGGCGTCGCGCGCCGCGCGGGCGACGCGCAGATGCACCGCGTGGACGGGGTCGAAGGTGCCGCCGAACACGCCGATGTTCGGCGGACTAGCCACGGACCTGGCCCGTTCCGCGGCAGACGAACTTGAGGGAGGTGAGGCCCTCCAGGGCCATCGGGCCGCGGCAGTGCAGTTTGCTGGTGCTGATGCCGATCTCGGCGCCCATGCCGAACTCGAAGCCGTCGGTGAAGCGGGTGGAGGCGTTCACGTACACCGTGGCGCTGTCCACCTCGTCCAGGAACCGCTCCGCCGCCGTGTAGCTCTCGGTCACGATGGCGTCGGAGTGGTGCGACCCGTACCCGTTGATGTGGGCCACCGCCTCGTCCAGCGAGGACACCACGCGGATGGAGAGGATCTTGTCCAGATACTCCGTGGTCCAGTCCTCCTCGGTGGCCGGCGCGCAGTCGATGAGCTGGGCGGTCCGCTCGCAGCCCCGCAGCTCGCAGCCGCCGTCGCGCAGCGCGCGGGCCAGCTCCGGCAGAAGCATGGGCGCCGCCGCCTCGTGGACCAGCAGGGTCTCCATGGCGTTGCACACGCCGGGCCGCTGGAGTTTGGCGTTCATCACGATGCGGAGCGCCATGTCGGGGTCGGCGTCCTCGTGGAGGTAGGTG
>JAKPUV010000528.1 GCA_029554925.1 Candidatus Hydrogenedentota bacterium
GGTGCGCTTCGGCGCGGACGGCAACGCGGTGTATGTGGACGGCAAGCGCGCCAAGGACGACACCTTCTCCCTGGAGAAGGGCCGCCATTTCGCCGTCGTGATCCTCACCGAGGGCTTCGGCCACTGGCGGCACGACACGGAGCTGGCGCTCTACCCCTCCGCGCCGCTCACACTGCGCAACCCGCTGGACGACGCGGCCGACGCCCCGTGGTGCTTCACGCCCTTCCCGGAAACGAAGCTCGTCATGAGCGACATGGAGTGGTCGCTCCTCGGGAACGAGAAACGCGGCGAGATCGAGGCGCGCATCGACGGGGTGGTCCGGGACCACCAGAAGAACAGCGCCTCGGAGGAGGGCTGGAAGGCCCGCCTCGCCCCGTCGGCGCGCAAAGTCGCCGCAAACGAGACGACCGAAGCCGTCCACCGGCTCTTCCAGGAGCGGAAGCCCGTGGAGGGCGCCGCGCCGCGCCTCGAGGGGGCGGACGCCTACGCGGCGGGCACCGGGCCGCTGACGGTTCCTCCCGCGGCGGAGGGCGACGTGGAGCTGGTTTTCGACCTCGGCGCGCAGAACGTCGGCTACTTCGAGCTGGACCTGGAGGCGGAGGCGGGGCTGGAGGTGGACATCGCCGGGGTCGAGTACATCGCCCCGGACGGCCGCGTGCAGCACACCGAGCGCTACCGCAACAGCATGCGCCACGTCTGCGCCGGGGGCCGGAACGTCTTCACCAGCCTGTCCCGCCGCGCGGGGCGCTTCCTCTTTGTCACCCTGCGGAAGCAGACGCAGCCCGCCGCGCTCCACGCGTTCCGGATGGTCGAGTCCACCTATCCCGTGCGCCCCGTCGAGCCCTTCACGTGCAGCGACCCGCGCCTCGGGCAGATTTACGACATCTCCGCCCGCACGCTGAAGCTCTGCATGGAGGACACCTTCACCGACTGCCCGCTCTACGAGCAGACCCTCTGGGTGGGCGACGCGCGGAACGAAGCCCTCTTCGCCTTCACCACCTTCGGCGCCGAAGACCTCGCCCGCCGGTGC
Organism: Candidatus Hydrogenedentota bacterium; assembly: GCA_029554925.1. Classification (GTDB taxonomy): domain Bacteria; phylum Hydrogenedentota; class Hydrogenedentia; order Hydrogenedentales; family CAITNO01; genus JAAYBR01. The sequence goes on from JAKPUV010000528.1 coordinate 1,031, forward strand.
ATCAAGCTGGCGGCCTATTCCCTGGACGACTACCCGATGGTCCAGTGCCAGGTGCCGTCCACCTGGGGCATCATTCTGCCCGCCTGGAGCTTCCAGTGGGTGCTCATGGTGTGGGACCACTATCTGGAGACCGGCGACCGCGACTTCCTCGCCTGGGCCTACCCCTACGTGGTGAAGAACCTGCGCGGCGCGGACCAGTACAACGACGACCGCGGCCTTTTCAGCGCGCCGTTCTGGAACATGTTCGACTGGTCCGGCATCGACGACGGCCACCGGACCGTCACGCACAACGCCATGTT
>JAKPUV010000534.1 GCA_029554925.1 Candidatus Hydrogenedentota bacterium
CCTGGCAGGTGCCGGGGTTGGGCGTGTCCCATTCGTTGGGCGGCGGGTCCGTGGGGAAGGTTTCCATCACGGCATCGGGCCGCGAGAGCACCTCGACGCGGAGCTGTTTCCCGTCCTTGGTGAGCAGCGCGCGGCCCGGCGCGGTTTCGGCGATGTCGGCGGGCGTGGCCATGGCCCAGCGCACGCGGGCGGGGGCGTCACCCGCCGTGATCTCGTCCTGGATGAGGACCCGCCCGTCGGGCAGGAGGGTGAATCCGCGCTCCGCGCGGGCGAGCTGTCCGCCGTAGACGGCGGAGAGGTCCATGACGGCGCGGGCCTTCCGCGCGGAGAAGCGCGTGAAGTCCGCCCGCGCCTCCACCACCTGCTCCGCGCCGTCCACCGTGAGGGTGTTGTGGCTGATATTATGGTAGCGGAAGATGCGCCACCGGTCGGAGCCCTGCTTCCGGTCCCAGATGCCCATGCCCCGGGCCTCCAGCTTGCCGTAGCTCTCCGCGCCGAGGTCCAGGGCCCAGCGCACGCCGTCGGCCTCGTAGATGAACGACCCGGTGTCCATGTGGCCGTGGTTGGCCGCGGGCGTGCCCGCCTTCACGGCGAGGAACGCCGCGTTGGGATCGGTCCAGGAGGTGCGGAACACGGCCACGGGGTTGATGCCCTCCCCCTTCCACGCGAGGGGCTGGCGCGGCTCCGCCGCGGGTTTTCCGTCCCACCAGACCAGCAGCAGCGGCAGGAAGCGGCTCCCGCGTCCGGCCCCGTCCTTCGCCAGCATTTCCCGGAGCCGCCGGTGGTTGTCCCAGGCGAGGCCGGGGTCCTTGTTCTCGCGGGCGAACCAGAACACGGCGGGGGAGAGGCCGCCTGTCTGGCCGCTGTCGGAGAAGCCGAAGACGCCGCCCGTGGGCCCGGTCATGAGCAGGGGGTATGCGCCCGTCTCGCGGAAACCGGGGCGGCGTTTCAGGCCGAAATCGGTGCCCAGGGCGGACTCCAGCGCGGCGATGAGCAGGACGTTGTAGGTGGTGCCGTACTCCCAGTAGGACGGCCCCTCGGGGTAGACGCCGTCCGGGGCGACGACGTCCATGGCGTGGGGCAGCCCCCCCAGCGCGCGGGTCACGACTTTCTCCGCCAGTTCCGGCTCGCGCTCCAGCAGGGCCAGGGCGCCGAAGACCATGCCGCCGTGGCAGACCTGGTTCCAGTTGTTGTCGCCGTTGACCCAGCCGCGTTTGCCCTCAAAGGAAGGGTGGATGCCCTTGTCGAGGATCGCCCGCCGGATCATGGCTTCCTGCTCGGGCGACAGCAGCGGGTAGAGCCAGTCGTAGCCGATGGCCAGGGCCGCGGCCATCTCCGCCGTGTCCAGGAAGTGCGACGGGTTCCAGTCGTTGAACCCGGCGGCGGTCTCCATCTCCGCCAGCGCGCGCGCGGCGTACTTCGGGTCGTCCGTCATGCGGTGAACAAAGGCCAGGCACAGCACCCGCGCCAGCGCCTCGCGCGACACCGACAGCAGGCGCTTGCCGTCCTTCTTGTACACCACCGGCGGCGCGTCCAGCAGCGCGTCCGCATCCGCCCGCACGGCCTCGAAGACCGCCGCCGCCGTCTTGTCGCGCGCGATGCGTTCCCGGACGGCCGCCCCCTCCGCCGCCGTCATCAGCAGCCGGGGGTGCATCTCGGCGCCCGCGATCCGCCGCGCCACGGCGCGGTTTCCGTCCCCTGCGGGGGGGAGGGTGGCGCATCCCGCCGAAGCCAGCACCGCAGCCGCACAAGCCGCGGTGACCGCCCGCCCAAAGAACCGCTGGAGAACCACGCGCATCGCCAAACCCTCCAAGGTGCCGTCCGCAGGATTCCCAGTCTGCCACAGGGCAGGGGGGAAAGCAAGCGGGCAAGGGCGGCAGACGCTCGCACACCGGCGCAAACCCATGTGCTACGATGTCCCGGGCCGGAGCGCCGGCCGAAAGGAGTTCTCATGGAAAGCCATTCCACACGGGGCTTGTCCGGCCGCCTGGCCGCGGCCGCGGCCGTCGCGCTGCTGCTGGCGGGGATGTGTCCCGGCTGTGCGGGAACGGCGCGCGGGGCGCGTGGCGGGGACGCCGCCCCCCCGTCTGCCCGGTTCGTGCAGGACCGGTTCGCCGTCGGGTTCTGGGTGGACCCGCCGCTGGACGACCGGGCGGAGGAGCGCTATCAGGAAATCGCCGACGCCCACTTCACCATGATCATCGGGTCCGCCGCCGGGGGCGACCGGAAGGCCCTGGAACGGCAGTTTGCCCTCTGCCGGAAACACGACCTGAAGGCGGTCGTGTTCGCGCCGGGCATCGCCCCCGGGGAGCTCCCGGAGGACCCGGCCTGCTGGGGCTACGCGCTGCGCGACGAGCCAAGCGCCGCGGACTTCCCCGGGCTGCGCGAGCAGGTGGACGCCGTGCGCGGGGCGCGGCCGGGCCGGCTGGCGTACATCAACCTGTTCCCCAACTACGCGACGCCGAAACAGCTGGGCACGCCCACCTATGACGAGCACGTGGCGCGGTTTGTGGCGGAGGTGGGGGTGGACGTGCTCAGCATGGACCACTACCCCATGTTCAAACCGGACGGGGACGGCCGCGACGGGTACTGCG
>JAKPUV010000584.1 GCA_029554925.1 Candidatus Hydrogenedentota bacterium
CTTTCCCTTTTGTCTTCATCTGCGCTCATCTGCGCGATCTGCGGATCACTTCTCCTCCTCCAGGCCTGCGGCCAGCGCCAGGTTCACGGTCCATCCGGCGGGGGCGTTGACGGTGTGCCGGACCTTCTTGCCGTCGCGGAGCCAGGTGAGCTGGACGATGTCCGCGCCGGCGGGCACGGTGCCCGCGCAGCGCTCCAGGGGCACGTCGGGGATGAGGATGTCCACGGTCTTGTTCACGGCGTCCACGCGGCGCAGTCCGAGGATGTCGCGGTAGAAGGTGACGGCCGCGTGGGACGCGAAGCCGTGGTTGAGGCTGGCGTTGTCCTGCACGTTCTCCCAGAGGGTGCCCGTGCGGTCGGCCATATACTTGAGGTAGCCAATGGACTCGTCCATGATCTGCCGGGAGCGCCCGGCGCGGGACAGCAGCTCCATGCGGAGCATGTTGCCGATGAAGGAGTTGGCCGGGGGCACGGACCGGTGCCCGCCCTGTTTCACGCGGTCGGGGCCGAACTCATCGAGCAGCACGCGCCACAGTTCCGCGTCGCGCTCGGGCGTGGCCACGCCGAAGTAGAAGGCGAAGTACTGGCAGACCTCCGTCGTGTTGTCCGTCACCGTGAGGGCGCCGTCCTTCCGCAGGGCGTTGTCGGAGTAGAACAGGCCGTTTTTGAGGGACTGCTTCCGGATGGTCTCCCGGAGGGCCGCCGCCTTGTCCCGCAGGTCGTCGCGGCCGTAGAGCCGCGCCGCCGTGTCCAGCACGCCCGCATAGAGCATGTTGCTCGGGTAGTTGACGTCCTGCACAAAGTCATTCGCCGCCGACCACTCGACAAAGACCCAGCTTTCCAGCTTCTCCAGCAGGCCGTCGGCGTTCTCGAAGGGCTTGAAGTAGTCCAGCAGCGCCGTCACGCGCGGCTGGAGGGCGTCCACCAGCGCGCGGTCGCCGCTGCGGTCGAGGTATTCCCCGAGCTGCACGACGAACCACATGGCCCAGTTGGGGATGAAGACACCGTCGTTGTGGTCCGCGGGGTAGCACATGGGCAGCATGCCCTGGGGCAGGTGGGGGAAGGAGTCGGCGAGCAGGAAGTTCTCCAGGAAGTTGCGCTCCACCCGCGTGTCGCCGCTCAGCACCAGCGCCGTCCGCGACGTGAAGAAGGAGTCGCACAGCCACCCGGCGCGCTCGCGGTGGGGGCAGTCCATGAAGACGTCCACGGCGTTCTGGGCAAAGGTCGTGCGGGCCGCCTCGAACAGCTCGTTGAGCCTCGGGTCAGAGGCGAGGAAGGAGGCGCGGTCCGTGTCGTCGTTCTGGTAGAGCCGCAGGCCGTAGTCGCCGATCTCCACCCCGCCGTCGGGGGAGTAGAGCTTCATGTAGCGCATGGTGTGGGCCTCGAAGCCCTCCAGCGCGTGGTCGCCGGGCTGCAGGTCAAAGGTCAGGGCGTTCACGCAGCCCAGCCGCTTCCAGTCCACGTCGCCCCGGGTCAGGGCCTCGTCGAACAGCACATACAGCCGCGCCGGCCGGGCGCAGCGCACCTTCATGCGGGGGAACCCGCTCA
>JAKPUV010000732.1 GCA_029554925.1 Candidatus Hydrogenedentota bacterium
CACCACCTGGATGGACGCCAACGCCCTCTTCTACGGCACCTTCAAGCCCGAAGACCAGGCCCGCCAGCTAAAAGGCGAGCGCATCGAGGGCCCGGAGTTTAACTGAGGGGCGAGCGTCTTCTTGCAACGGCTGGTTTCTTCCTTCGGGAACGGCCCCGTTTGGGCGGCTGGGGGGGCTTTCGGGGCTTCTTGGATTTTGGTCGTTTGGCGGGTTTTGGGGGCGGGCCGGGGGTTTTCCACAAGTTATCCACAGACTGCGGCGGGGAGGGCTGGAAACTGGAAAACCTCCCGAACCCCCCTTATGCCGCTGAAACAGAAAGGGTTAGGAAGGGAATATGGAGAAAGGGACCCGGTTTGGGGCCTGCAAAACGGGGGTATTTGGGCATTTGTTCACAGCGTAATCCACAGGCCGGGTACCGGGGTGACGGACGGGCCGCAGGGCCGGATCGGGAGCCCCGGCCGGGTACCCGGCGCGGCGGGAATGGTTGAACCCGCCGATGGAAAAGCACTTAGGCGCGATGGCGGGAACGGCTCGCGGCAGGGGCCGTTTTGGCAGGGGGGCTTTCGGGGGGATATCTGTTGACAGGCCCCCGGACGGGGGGCTGTTTTCTTCGGGAAGGGGGCCGGGAAGTTGCGCGGACGCGCGCGCACGGGCACAATGGGGGCGTCACCCCCAAGGAGAACGGGATGCGCATCATTGCCGGAACGGCGCGGGGTCGGCGGCTGGAGCCGCCCCCGGACCGCGCCACGCGGCCCACGCTGGACCGCGTGCGGGAGAGCCTTTTCAACATTCTCGCGCCGCGTCTGGAGGGGGCGGTGTTCGCCGACCTCTTCGCGGGCACGGGGGCGAACGGGCTGGAGGCCCTGAGCCGGGGGGCGGCCTCGGCGGTGTTTGTGGAGTCGGACGGGCAGATGCTCTCGCTGCTGCGGCGCAATGTGAGCCATTGCGGGTTTGAGGACCGGGCGGTGCTGCACCGGCTGACCCTGCCCGGAGGCCTTTCGGGCCTGCGCGGCCCCTTCGACCTGGTGTTTGCCGACCCGCCCTGGCGCTATGAGGGCTACGGCGCCCTGCTGGAAGCCCTGGCGGCTTCGGGGGTTGTGCGGCCGGGGGGGTGGGTGGTGCTGGAATCGGGGGCCAAAACCGCGCCGCCGCCGGACGCCGCCGGGGGGCTGGAGGCCTTCCGCCGCCAGCGGTACGGCGAGACGCTGCTGTCATTTTACGCTTGACACAGGATATGGCGTGTGTTATGCTCTAGGCGTTGGCGAACCACAATATATTGGGTTTCGCCGCCGGAGAGGTTCCGGCATGTGCGTAAAGGCCGCCTGAAAGGAAGCGCGACGCCATGAAATGCCCGTTCTGCGGATACCATGACAGCAAGGTGGTGGACTCCCGCGTGGCGAAGGAGGGGGACTCGATCCGCCGTCGCCGCGAATGCATCAACTGCAGCCGCCGGTTCACCACCTACGAGCGCGTGGAGGAGGTGGCGCAGATGGTGATCAAGAAGGACGGGCGCCGGGAGCCGTTCCACTCGTGGAAGATCCGCGCGGGCATCATCAAGGCCATCGAGAAGCGCGAGGTGAGCCTGGAGCAGGTGGACGC
>JAKPUV010000595.1 GCA_029554925.1 Candidatus Hydrogenedentota bacterium
CCGAGGAGGAGCCATTCGGTGAAGGGGCCGCCGATGGTGAAGGGGGAGCAGTTGGGCTCGCCGCCCTTGCAGGCTTGGAGGAAGTCCTCGTAGTGGCCCTCGCGGACGCGCGGGATCACGCGCGGGGGCTTCTCGTAGTCCTTCATGCGCGCCTTGGGCAGCAGGCTGACGCTTTCGCCGCGGCCCTTGGTGCCGATGAAGCCCTTGGTGCCGACGAAGATCTCGTTGAAGTCCAGCACGTCCTCGGCGGTGAGGCGCTCGGGCGGCTGGAAGGCCGCCGCCATCTCGCCCTCGTACCAGTAGACCGTCACGGGGGGCATTTTGCCCTCCGGGACGTGGGGGTTGGGGCGCTCGGGGAACTCCATCTTGCAGGAGTAGTGGGGGAAGGTGACGGGGTTCACGCCCTTGACGGCGGTGCATTCGACGCTGGTGGGGCGGCCGAGCTGGAGGGCCCAGTTGGCCGGCCCGAGCTGGTGGATGCCCCAGTCGCCGATCATCTGCGAGCCGTAGTTGAGGAAGCCGCGCCAGTTGATGGGGTGGATCTTGGAGCTGTACGGGACCTCCTCCGTGCGGCCCATCCACAGGTTCCAGTCGAGGGTGGACGGCACCTCCTCGGCGGGCGGCCACGCGGTGATGTCGCGGGAGAACCCGCCGCCGCTCATGGAGTGGACCTCCACCACGTCGCCGATGTCGCCCCGCCAGATCATCTCGCAGGCGCGGCGCGTCGCCTCGCTGGAGTAGCCCTGGTTGCCCATCTGCGTGACCACCTTGTACTTCTTCGCGGCGTTGGTGAGCAGGCGCGCCTCCCACACCGTCTGCGTGAGGGGCTTCTGGCAGTGGACCGACAGCCCGCGCTCCATGGCGCGCAGGGCGATGCTCGCGTGCATGTGGTCCGGCGTGGTCACCGTGACGGCGTCCAGGTTCTTGTGCTCCTTGTCCAGCATCTCGCGGTAGTCGCGGTACACCTTCGCGTTCGGGAACCGCTTCACCATCTCGCCGAGGTGGTTCGCGTCCACGTCGCACA
>JAKPUV010000600.1 GCA_029554925.1 Candidatus Hydrogenedentota bacterium
CCCGCCTGCGCCTCCCCCGTCATGATCCGCGAGATTCTGCGCGAGAAATGGCAGTACGGCGGGGTGGTCATCGCGGATGTCCGGGACACGGCGCACTTCGCCGCCCCCACCCTTCAGGAGCATGTGGTGGACTGCATCGCGGCGGGCTGCGACGCCGTTCTTCTGGGGCCGCTGGCCCCGGAGGCAGTGGACGCCCTCTGCGAGGCCATCGCCGCGGCGATCCAGGTGGGAAAAATCCCCCCGCCGCAGTATGGACAGTCGCGCGCGCGGCTGGAGACGCTCCGGGGGCTTGTGGGAAGAATGACTCCCCAGCCGGAGACCCCGGCCCCCGAAACACCGCCCGCTGCGGCGCCCACGGAGTCCGCCGAACCCGTTGCCATCATCGAAATGATCGGGGAACCCGCCGCTGAGACGCCGCCCGCCCCAGAGACAGCGCCGGTGGAGTCCGCGACTCCGCCTGCGGAGACATCTCCTCCGCCTGCCGCGGAACCCCAGCCCGAACCGGTCCCCGCCCCCGCGCAGGAAATTGTCCACAAGGTGGAGAAGGGGGACTCGCTCACAGCCATCTCCCGAAAATACGGCGTGGACATGAAGGCCGTCCAGGAACTCAACGGACTCAAAGACTCCACCATCAAGATCGGTCAGGAGCTTAAGATCGCCGTGCCGGCCCCCGCCGCCGCCCCGGTGGAAACGGTGCCCCCCCCGGCACCGGAACCCGCACAGGAGACGCCAGCGGAACAGCAGCCTCCGGTGGATACGGCGCCCGACGCGACCGCCCCTGAGGCTCCCCCCGCCGGGGAGGCTGTGCCGCCTCCCACGGCATCGGCGGAGACCCCGGAATCACCCACACCCCCGGAGCCCGCCGCCCCCGCAGCGGAGGAAGCGCCCGCCCCTCCGACGGAAGCCGAGCCGACGGCGGTTCCCGAGGAATCCAAAGCCGTTGAGCCTTCGCCCCCGCCTGCGGCCCCTGAACCAGAGAAGGAAGAGGCCGTCCCACCGCCTCCGGCCAAAGAGACCGTCGCACCCTCACCGAAGCCTGAGCAGAAAACGGCGGAACCCGCCCCGGAACCGCAGCCGGAGCCTGCCCCGGCACCGGAACCTGCCCCCGTGCCTGTCCCCGAGCCGGAGCCCACCCCCGCACCGGAGCCAGCCCCGGTGCCCGAACCACAGCCTGCTCCGGAACCAGAACCCGCCCCCGAACCGCAGCCTACCCCTGAAACGGAACCCGCTCCGGCAACAGAGCCCGCACCGGAATCTGCGCCAGCACCCGAGCCTCCCGCAACGCCGGAACCTTCCGCCGAACCGGCGCCTGAGCCGGAGCCTGCGGAAGAATCGGCGGCACCACAGGAGGCGGAGGGCGACTACGAGCTTTACAAGGTGCAGCAGGGGGACAACGTCTACCGGCTGGCGATCAAGTGCGGCATGACGCAGGAGGCGTTCATGAAACTGAACAACATCCCCGCGCCAAACGCACTGAAGCTCGGATCCACCGTCAAGCTGCCCAAGAAACCGGAGTAAGCGCCGGACCGCGAAGACTCACACGCCCAGCCGCGCGAGATGGTGCTCAAAATGCCGCAGGTGGAACCGTTCCCACCCGGCGACATCCAGCGGACCGTAGAGGGGATGGGTGGTCGGCGGCAGCTCATCGGCCTGCACCAGCGCGAGATACTCCTCCAGGACGGCTTTGAGCGCGGCAGTCTCCCCTTCCCTGCCCTCCTGCCCGCCTGAAGGGTCTTCCGGCCGCTCCCCATCCCCGGGAAGCGGCACCAGCCCCCCAAGCGCCAGCGGCCCCAGAACATGCACGGAAAACCAGCTCCCCCGGAACGGCTCCTGGGGAATGCGTCCCATGCTCCGCTCCACGGAAACCCGCAGATGCGCCATCACCGCCGCCACGGACGCGGGCGCGCCGCGGTCCGCGGACTGTCCGGGCGCCCTGCCCAGCCGCTCCAGCACCCATTCCACATAGTCTCCGTCGAAATGCTGCACGCCCCGTCTCCTTGCGCCGGTCAGTCTGTCACGGCGCCTTCAACCTCTTCCACCAGCGGCGACCCCGGCGCGGTGTCCGCCTGGAGCCGCCCGACCGAGGCCCGCTCCACGCCGGGTCCCAGCCTAAGCGCCGCCGTGATCTCCGGCTGGCGCGCGGTCACCGAGCAGTCGTCCACACGGAGGCCCGACACCCGCTCCACCGCCATTGCGGGCGCCTCGCGGGGGGGCGCAAACCCGTCCGCATAGGCGGCGCGCAGGCGCGTGATCTCCGCGCCGCGCACGCCGCCCAGCCACAGGGCCGCCCCCGGCGGGTTGACACAGTAAAGGTCCTCGACCACCACGTTTTCAACCAGGCGCCCCTCCGGCACTCCGCGGGGGCACACGGTGCCGAGGTGAACCGCCGCTCCGCGGGGCGCCCCGCCGGTCTCGCGCGAGCGGCCGCAGTCCCGCACCGTGTTTCGTCGGACAACCACGTTGGAGGGGTATCCCCCCTGCGGAATGGACGGGTCCCCCCCCGACACAATGCCCATGCCGCCGCATTCGTCCATGAGATTGTTCTGCACCAGCCCGTCCGGCGCGTCCACCACGAGCCCATGGCCGCGTGTGCGGAGGAACAGGCTGTCCCGCACGACATATCCCCCGCCGCAGCGGCTCACATTGATGACCGCGTCCCCGGTCCCCCAAGTGGACCCCGCCGCCACTCCCTGCACCGGACGGTCCAAAGCAACGCGCAACCCCTCCCGCGCGTTCCCCCGCACCGCCTCCGCGAACCCCCATCCCCGGGACGCGCCCCGCGCCCAGTCCACAAAGAACAGCAGGTCGCCGGGACGCACCTCGCCGCCCCCCTCCAGGCGGAAGGACACCGGGGAAACCGCCCCCGAAACGCGATGGGGAGGAAACTGGATGTTGACCCCGTCGTCACCGACCGACTCAAAATGGCAGCCCGTCACCACCGGCCCCAGGGTGTTCTGCTGAAAAAGCGCCCCGTCGCTGTTGGCGGAGAGAAGCCGATCTCCCGGCGGCGGCGCGACCGTCACCCGGTCCAAAACCATGCCGCCCGTGGCAGTGCCCGCCACGGCGGCGCCCTGTGACGCCCGAATCACCACGCGCCGGACCGCACACTCCGCCCCCCGGGAGACCCGCACCGCCGCCCCGGCGCGGCGCGGCACGAACACCAC
>JAKPUV010000615.1 GCA_029554925.1 Candidatus Hydrogenedentota bacterium
CATGGCGGCGTCGCCGCGGTCCCCCGCCCCGTTCCAGATGTCCGTGCCCTCCGCGATGATGGAGCTGGGAATGGGGGCGTAGGCGTCGTTCATAAACCGGGCGAAGTGCCGGTAGGCGTTCAGCGACGACTCGTTGCCCCCCTCGTCGCCCAGGAAGGGGAAGAACGGGTTCGCGTATTCCGCCTGGTCGTTCGCCCAGATGGCCGCATAGTAGGCGCCGCCGCCCGGCCCGTGCATGAGCCCCCCCTTGGTGGCGAAGATGCTCTCGGCGGCGCGGATTTTCGCAAACGCGAAGGCGCGGCTGAGTTCCGGCTCCGAACACTCAAAGCGCAGGCGCTTCCACAGGTCCGCCACGAAGGCGCGGCGGGCGGACTCCTCCCCCTCCGGGTTCACCTCCAGGGGCGGCTCGCCGCTCTTGCGCCCGCTGAACACCAGGGAGAACCGCGCGGACTCCCCCGGTTTCAAGGTGAACCTGCCCCCGCCCAGCAGCCGCGCCGTGAGCACATATTCCCCGTCCACCCCCTTCTTCGCCTGCGTGCGCCGCTCGATGTCGGAGAAGTCCACGGAGACTTTGCGCTTTTCGCCGGAGGTGTTGGTCAGGGTGAAATTCTCCAGCACCGCGGGCAGGGTCGGGGAGGGGAACAGCGTGCGCCGCAGCTCGACCCCGCCGTCCAGCATTCCCGTCACGTCCAGCAGCCCCTCCAGCAGGAACCGGTCCGGCTTCACGGCCCCCTGCTTCCTGCCGTCCACTTTGATCTCCGGCTGCACGCCGTTGGCGAAGGGGTAGCTCAGGCTGGCGTGGGTGTTGTTCGGCACCGTCCGCAGCATGGGCCAGACCATCTGCCGGTTGAGGGTGAGCGCCCCGTTCTTGTCCACGCCGTAGCGCAGGATGAAGGACACCCTCCGCCCGCTCATCTCGATGGTGTCCTCGTGCGCGGCGGGCGCGGCGGGATCCGTCCGCCAGACGATGCCGCCCGCGTCGTCCAGCGCCCAGCGCGGCGCGGGTTCGGCGGGGGCCTCCGCCGCGGAAACCATCAGGACGGCGAGAAAGAGCGCGGATGCGGTCATGGGGCGGACACTCCGTTGTTTCGGGCAGGGACAAAGGGCGCATGCCGG
>JAKPUV010001345.1 GCA_029554925.1 Candidatus Hydrogenedentota bacterium
TCCGCGGCCAGCATGGCCTCCACAAACCCGCGAAACCCCGGCACTGCCTCCGCCAACATCGGGGTGAACCGGACGGTGACCGTGCCCTCGGGCCGTTCAGCCCGCACGACATGTGCTGAATCATCCATAGCCGGAAGTCCCCTCGTTTGTCTCGATGATAGATTCTGGACAAGGGCCCGGGCAAATCTCCCCAACAGTAGTTCCGTTGACTGGTCCGTGGAGGAAACGGTGCTTGATTTTTTGCCGCCCCTGCCTTATTCTGGTTCGCGGTGTGTGGGTGCCGCTTGTGCGCGCCCGGGTGAAACCAAGCCTTGTCCGTTTGAAGGAGGGGAGTGATGAAGAAGCAAAACATCTCGCCAGAGCGAAAAGCGGTCTACTACATCGGCCTGACGCTGATGTTCTTGGGCTTCTTAAGCGTCGGATCCTCCTTTGTGTCGTTCATCACACACTTTGGGGATTTCAGGCACATGGAAGCCATCGTGAAATCCGTAATGGTGCGAGGCTTTGTGGGCGTGGGCATGGTGATGGTGGGGATGGTTCTTGCGGGCATCGGCTCCCGGGGGCTGGCGGGGTCCGGTTTGGTACTTGATCCGCAGCGGGCCCGGGAGGACGTGGAACCCTGGGCCAGAATGGCGGGCGGAGTGATCAAGGATGCGGTGGAGGAGACGGGCATCCGTCTGGGAAGCGCGCCGCCGGAGAATGCCGACAACCCGGATTTCGACGAGAAGCTGAGAAAGCTGCACCTGCTTTACAAGGATGGGATCATCACGGAGGAGGAGTACCTGAAAGGGAAGGAGGAGATCCTCGGCGCGCTCTGACAGGATGCGCGGGCAGCCCACTCCAGACGGGCGCTTACGGGGGTAAGATTGCGGTGTCGCTGGGCAAGCGGAAGAACCAGGCTTTCCCCTGGCAGGTCTTGGTGCGTTTCCAGCGCCATCGCGGCATGATGATCCCCGCGCCGATTCGCGCGGCCTCCTCCTCCGCCGATATACTTGCGGTCTCACAGGGGAATTCCGGCGGGCGGTTTTCCCAACCGGAGGAGCGTGGAACCATGAAGCATCTGGTTGTCGTCCTGAGTGCGGGCCTTTTCCTGGCGGCGGGGTTGTCGGGGTGTCAGACGGGTTCGGGGGGGGGGCCGCAGGCGGCGGGGGAGGGGGAGATGCACACCACGGCCGCGCCTACACTGGATCTGGACACGAAACCTGTGTCTTTCCCCGCGCAGGAGGATTTGATCCTCCTACCGATGCCGCGGTCCCTGGCGTTTTTGGAGGGCCAGCCCGTGAAGGCGGACGCGGCGGCGCCGGTGGTGGCGGTGGACGCAGCGGCGATGCCGCACGCGCAGGGCTACCTTCTGGAGGTGGGGGAGGGGGCGGCGCCGAAAGTGACGGCGCATGACGCCGCAGGGGCCTTCTACGCGCGGCAGACGCTGAAACAGCTGGCGCGGCAGTATCCGGCGGGCTATCTGCCCCGGGTGCTCATCGAGGACTGGCCGGATTTCCCGAACCGCGGGGTGATGCTGGATGTGGCGCGGGACAAGGTGCCCACGATGGACACCCTGCGCATGCTGGCCGACCTCTTTGCGGAGATGAAGTACAACCAGATTCAGCTGTACACCGAACACACCTTCGCCTACCAGGGGCACGAGACCGTCTGGAAGGACGCGTCGCCCATGACCCCGGCGGAGATCCGCGAATTCGACGCCTACTGCCGGGAGCGGTTCATTGAGCTGGTGCCCAACCAGAACTCCTTCGGCCACATGGGGCGGTGGCTCGAGCACCCGGAATATGCGCACCTCGCCGAGAAGCCCGGTTCCGGCGACCTGTGCCCCGTGGACCCCGGCAGCGTGGAACTGCTGCGCGGCATGTACGCCGACCTGCTTCCGAACTTCACCAGCGGCCAGGTGAACGTCGGCTGCGACGAGACGTGGAGCCTGGGCAAAGGGCGCAGCCAGGCCGCCGTGGACGCGCAGGGCGTGGGCCCGGTCTACCTCTCCTTCCTCAAAGAAATCCACCAGATTGTCTCCGGCCACGGAAAGACCATGCAGTTCTGGGGCGACATCATCATGCTGCACCCGGAGCTGATTCCCGAGCTGCCGCGGCCCATCATCGCCATGGAGTGGGGCTACGAGGCGGACCATCCCTTCGCCGACCACGGCAAGAAATTCGCAGCCTCCGGCATTCCGTTCTATGTGGTGCCGGGCACGTCGGCCTGGAACTCCCTGCTGGGGCGCACGGACAACGCGCTCGCCAACCTGCGCAACGCGGCAGTCAACGGCTTGGCGAACGGCGCCGTCGGCTTCCTGACGACGGACTGGGGCGACAACGGCCACTGGCAGACCCTGCCCGTGTCGCTGGGCCCCTTCGCCTACGGCGCGGCGGTGAGCTGGTGCCAGGCGGCCAACCTGGACCTGCCGCTGGCCAAGGCGCTGGACCGGCAGGTGTTCATGGACCCCACGGGGAAGACGGGACAGGCGGCGCTGGACCTTGGAAACGCCCACACGAAAACGGGGGTGGTCATCGGGAACAACACGGTGTACTACGCGCTCCTGCTGAACGCCCTGGGCGGCTCTCCGGCGAAGGGGCCGGCGAAGGACCTCACTGTGGGCTCCGCCGAGGCGGCGCAGGCGATGCTGCGGGACGCCCTGGCCCGGGTGCAGGACAGCGCTATGGCCCGCCCCGACGCCGACCTGATGAAGCGGGAGTTCGCCCTGAACACCGACCTGGCGCTGCTGGCGCTGGACCTCGGGCGGGAGCGCATTCTTGCCGGAAACGTGCCCACCGCCGGGCTCCCCGCCGCCGTGAAGGAAAAACTGGCCGCGAATCT
>JAKPUV010000634.1 GCA_029554925.1 Candidatus Hydrogenedentota bacterium
CGCCGTTAACCAGACCCCCGCGGGCGTGGTCGCCGACCTGCCCACTGTGACCGCCAGCATCGCCGAGGGCGGCGACTACGATGTGATCGTCGAGGCCGTCATCGTCATGCCGGACAGCACCCAGCAGATCTGCCTCGTGGACCTGGTCGAGGCGATCACGGTGGCCGAGACGCCCGCCGCGGACTTTACCGCCGAGGAGTTCATCACCGACACCGGGGCCCTCGTGCCTTTGAACGACTGGGTGCCGCTGTTCGGGTTCAACCTCAAGTGGAGCGGCGACGAGCCCGCGCCCCGCGCCCTCACCCGCCTCACCTTCCGCCTCAAGCGGGACCCCGTGTCCATGGACGACCGCGGCTACCGCAACACCATCTCCCCGCAGGAAAGCGACTACCTCATCTTCGCGATCCATCCCGTGTACAACCTGGAGGGCGAGGGGCTGCCCGCTTCGGACGCCGTGCAGGTGGGGCTTCCGCCGATTCCCGACGTCGTCTCCTACGGGCCGCCCCTCTATGAGTGGGACAGCCACGGCTGGCCGTACGACATGCCCGTGAGCGGCGGAAACACCCGCGGCCCCAACGGCCTCGACTACAACATCAACGACAACACCTACAACCTGAGCTTCACGTTTGACAGCACCGACCCCGGCTTCCCTGTGGGCGCCAACAGCCCCCTCACGGAGCCCTTCGGATCCACGGCCCCCGGCCCCTTCCGCCCCCTGGGCGAGTGGATCGTCTCCACCCCCGGCGCCGGGTCGAACTATGTGGTTTCGGTGCGGCTTTCCTCCGCCTGGCAGACCGGCACCGCCCTCAGCGCCGAGGTGACCGGCGCGATCATGCAGCCCTACTACACCGACCTCACCACCGGCCAGGTGCGCCTGCTCCAGGTGCCGCGCAAGGACGACGGCTCGCTGGTGGACACCTACAATCCCGACTTTCCCGCCGGGGAAATTCTGGCCCCAGAGGAGGCCTACTCCTCCAGTTTCGGCGTGTTCGACGTGCGCGGCGCCCTTCTCGAGGGGCGGTACAACTGCTG
>JAKPUV010000655.1 GCA_029554925.1 Candidatus Hydrogenedentota bacterium
CGCGAGAAGGACCACCGCGGAAATGCCCAAGGCCGAGGGAATGTCGGGCTCCCGGTCGAAGAGGTCGTAGCAGACGACGACCGCCGCCATGAAGGCGGCGCGCAGGGTGGCCGGACGCGCCCCCGCCGCCAGGGCGAAGACGAACACCCCCACCAGAACCAGGACGGCGCGGCGCTTCGGAGACTTCACCGCCATCCCCACGAGAAAGGAAAGGGCCAGATAGACCAGCCCGACATGGATGCCGGACACCGAGAGGATGTGCACGGTTCCCGAGTGGACGTAGTCCAGATTGGTCTCGCGGTCCAGGCCGGAGCGCTCGCCGAGCCACACGCCCAGCGCAAAGGGCGCTGCGGATTCGGGGAGCGCCCGGAGAAAGGCCCGCGCCTGCGTCTGGCGCAGGCGGCAGACCAGCGACCACGGCCCCGTCCCGGCCGCCTCCACCCGCTGAAGATCGCGGGGCTTGGCGGTGACGCGCGTGAACACTCCGCGCCTGCGCATGACCTGCTCGTACGAGGGCAGTCCGTGGTTCACGCCGGAGAGGACGGGATCCAGCCTGCCCGTCACCCGCACGCGGTCCCCGTCCACCGGAAGAAACTCCGGAGCCGTGCAGTAGACCAGACAGCGCGACGGCGCGAGGGGCCGGGTGCGCCCCTCCATGCGGACGGTCTCAACGGAGAGTTCAAACCGGCACCGCCCGTCCGGACGGACGAGGGCGGGCGCCTCGCGGACCAGCCCCTCCAGCGTGCAGAGGGCGCTGTCGTGGCGGACGGCCAGCCGGGAGAGGTCATCGCCCGCGCGCGGCGGCGCGGAGAGATGAAACAGCAGCACCCCGGCGGCGGCGCAGCATCCGAAAACGGCAACGATGTCGCGCAGGGGCATGCGCCCGGCAGTCCAGACCAGCGCGAGCACCCCGCAAAACGCCGCCGCGCCCAGGGCCACGGCGGATCCGGGGGGAAGCGTGCCTCCCAGGGCGATGCCTGCGGCAAGCCCGAGGGCCATGACCACCCAGTGCCTGTTCATGCGCGCTTCCGTCCCGGTTCCCCAATGCCGCGGGCCTTCCCCGCGGGCCGGGGGCATTATCCCCGGCCCCGCGGGGCCCTGTCAACGCGCGGGGCGCGCCCCGTCAGTCCTGGGCGATGTATCCGTGGTAGAGGCCCATGTAGTAGGGCAGGAGGAAGACGGTGCCGCTGCCGAGAGTGGTGCCGTGGCCGCCGTAGTCGAGGGTCCACGGGTCGGTGTTCCAGTGGTGGAAGAAGCGCTCGGAGACGGGGAGGACCTTGCCGTTGTTGCGGTAGCCGCGCACGCGTCCGGCGGGCTCGTAGGGCTCGGAGGCCTGCTGGCGGGGCAGCAGGACGAGGTCCTTCCGGTGGCTGTTGCGGTGGCCCCATCCGACGCGGTCCAGGGGGAAGTCCTTCAGCGTGAAGAGGGAGTCCTCCAGCCATCCGGGCCACTGCTCGATGGCGTGGGTGCCCCAGGGGTTCGTGTGCCTGGCGCCCGCGCTGAAGGGGGCGTAGCAGAAGTTGAAGAAGGGGTTCATCTCGGGCTGCTCGACGGTCCAGGCCGAGTAGAAGGAGTAGAGCATCTGCTCCTTCAGCGCCTGGTCTTTGCTGTACCGCATGAACAGGTAGTAGCACATGAACGCCATCTCGTCGTCGGACTGGTTGCCCGAGCCGGGGCCGAAGTGGGTCTTGTAGCGCATGGCGTTGTGGCCGTAGCCGTGCCTGTCCACCAGCTCGCGGGCGAGTTCGCCGTACTTCGCGTCCCCGGTCACGAACTCCGTCGCGGCGAGGTAGGCGAGGATGCTGATGGACTTGAGCCCGCGCTCGGGCCACCAGTTGGGGTCGTTGTTGAGGGAGAAGGGGTCGTAGATGGCCCAGCGCGTGGGCGCGCCGTCGTGGTCGATCATGCGGAAACCGTTGGCGACCAGATGGTCCGTGAGGCTGCGGATGACCTCCGTGACGCGCGCCTTCTCCTCGTCCGTGTCCGCGACCAGCTCGTAGTACAGCGGGTAGAAGAAGTAGTGGCCGTCCAGCTCGTCGCTGCTGGTGTCGCTCTTCCAGTACCACTTGCCGTCGGCGGTCTTCGGCCAGCGCGGCTCGTAGATTTTCCAGAGGCTGTCGTTCGCCGCCTTGTGCCGCTTGTCGCTTTCCAGCCGGCCCTCGTTGGGGTCGGGGCCGTCGCCCGGCAGGATGGTGCGGGCCACATAGCCCTCGGGCGGCTTGACGTCGCCCATCTGGGTGACCTTCTGGAGGAAGCGCAGGGCCTCGAAGGCGCGCTTCGCGCGGTCCTTGGCCGCCGGATCCTGGGTGGCGCCGTAGGCAAAGCACTCGCCCGCGCCGTACATGGCGGTCCAGAGGCCGTCGTTGTCGCTGTCCGTCAGGATGACCTCGCTCTTGTCCCCCGGGGTCTTCAGGCCGACCTCGGAGACATAGCCGTATTCCGTGCGGCGGATGAGGCGTTCCATCTCGTCCTCATAGAACGCCGCCTTCTCCCAGAGGGTCATGGGCTGGTAGCCGATCCATCCCAGCCCCTTCTTCGTGGCGACCCAGGCCTGCCCCTGCGCGTCCGCCGCGATGCCCGTCACCGAGTCGTCCGGGAGCCAGCGCCGCCCCTGGCGGTAGGCCCACACCCCGTCCTTGAACCGGACCGCGCCGCGCGTGGTGCCCGCCCACAGGGAGCCGTCGCCGCCCGCGGCGAGGCAGGTGATGTCGTCGTAGGGCAGCCCCTCGGCGCCCGTGAAATAGGACCACTTGCCGTCCGCGCGCCGGACAATCCCGGCACGGGTGGCAAACCACACCGCGCCGTCGGCGGCCACGGCCACGCCGCGCACTTCCGAGGCGCCCCAGTGGCGGCCCATGCCGTCGTCGGCGACGGTCTTCTCGTAGACGCCGTCGTCCCGCCGCAGGAAGAGGCCCGCAGGGCCGCCCAGCACCGCGGGCTCCGCCCCGTCCGGCGCCCAATGGCTCATCTCCAGGGCGTTCTCGGGCAGGGACTCGTCCCTGCCGGGCCGGAGGAGGGTGAATCCGTCCCCCGCCGGCGCAACCGCCAGACGGGTCCAGGCATGCTCCGAAGGGACGAACTTCCCGTCGCGCAGGGCAAACGAGCCGCCCTCGCACCGGACCACGGGCACGCCGTCCGCCAGCACGACGCCCAGCACGGCCCCGGAGGGGAGCCCTTCCCCCGCGGCGTGGGTGCGCGCGATCTCCTGGGGAAACACGCCCACCTTGACCGGGGGCGCGGGGTCGGCCGCAAACGCGGCGGAGGTCAGGGCGAAGAAAAGGCAGAGGGCGGGAAGGCGAAGTCTCATGGTCTCGGCTCCTTGTCCGGGTTGACGGTTCGGCCTCCGGCGGGAGTCGCCGCGCCGGCGGCGTTCGGGGCGCGCGCCCCGTCAGTCCGACCCCGTCCGCGGCGCCGGAGTTTCAGCGGCCGCGTCCGGGGGCAAAAAGAAAGCCTCCCGTCATGGGAGGCTTCCGAAAACGCGTGGATAAACGGCATGCGATGCGCGCCGCTCAGGTTTCCTCCAGGACGGCGCGGGAGATCGCCTTCGCCAGGCGGCGGCGCCGGCGGTCCGAAGGCTTCTCGTAGTACGTCAGCTCTTTGAGCCGCTGCATGAGACCCTCCTTGTTGCACTTCTTCTTGAAGCGGCGCAGGGCCTTCTCGAAGGGCTCATCGGTCTTTACGCGAACCTTGGTCAATGTTGCTCAACCTCCCCTCTGTAGTGGGATTGCGCCGTGGCCGGTTCGTGCCCGGCGCGTGGTTGCCGGCATGGGGGGCCGGACAGTGCCTCGACTCCTCCCGAACGGACAGCCCGTTCCGGCAGGGAGGCACAGTATACCATTGGGCGGCCGCGCAGTCAATCTTTTCGCGGCTTTTGGAAGCCGCGCCGGTACCGGGAACTAGGCCAGCCCGGCCTCTTGCCGGATCTGCGCGACCCACGCGCCCACGCGTTCGGGGGTCTTGGCGGGGTCGTTTTCCTGGTCAATGACCAGTCCGCAGAAACGGCCGTCCACCACGGCCTCCGACGCGTGGAAGGTGTACCCGTCCACGGGCCAGAACCCGATGACCTCGGCGCCGCGCTCCACGACCTTCTGGTGGAGCTTGCGGAGGCCGTTCGCGAACTGGCCGGGAAAGCTGGAGGCGTTGCCGAGCCCGAACAGGGCCACCTTCCTGCCGGTGAGGTCTATTCCGTCCAGCTTGGGAAGGAAGGAGACCCAGTCCTGCTGGAGGTCGCCGTCGTCCCAGGTGGGGGTGCCCAGAATCAGCAGGTCCGCCGCGAGGAAGTCTTCGGGCTTGACGCCGCTGACATCCCTCACGTCCACATCGCCCAGTTCTCGGGCAATGAGCTCGGCGACCTCGCCGGTGGAGCCCAGGGTGGTTCCGTAAATCAGTGTGACAGAGGCCATGTCGTGTCCTCCGGTTCCGGGGCCGTCTCACGCCCCGACTCCTGGGTAACACCCGGAGGGGGGCTGTTCCATTCCCCGCGCCGGGGTCAGCGGGTGAAGGCCACGGACCAGCGGGTCTCCCCGGTTTCCGCGGGCGTGAACCGGAGGGTGAGCGCGGGGCCGTCCTGCGCGAGGGGCGAGGGCGCGCCGTTGACCAGGGCCTGCCCGGGCCGCCACGGGTCCGGACAGAGGAAAGTGAGCGCGCACGGGGTGCCCGCAACGGTGTTGAACGCGCCGGAGAGCGTGCCCGTGGCGGGGTCCCAGGCAAGGCCGCGCTGGTCAAGGGCGCCCATGCACAGGTGGTTGTCGGCGGCGACAAACTGCGGCCGCCCCTCGTCGGGGCGCAGGCCGAACAGGCGCACGCTGGCCGGGGCGACCTCGGCCTGGAGGGCGCCCTCCACGCGGCCAAGGTAGCGGCCCGCCCAGAAGTCGTAGACCGTGTGGTAGGCCTTGGGGTCGAGACCGAGCGCGGACAGGGAGATGTCGTGGGTGCGCGGGGCGCCGGTCTCCCAGTTGAACAGGGCGAGCAGGTAAAACTTCTCCTCACCGTTGCGCAGGGGCAGGAACCACACGGCGGGGGAATCCTCCTGGAAGAGGTCCACGGGCCGCGCCGGGTTCGGCGGCACGGGCAGCAGGCGGCGCAGGATGTCCACCTGGTCCGGCGTCAGGTCGGCGAAGGCGTCGCCGATCTTGACCACGCCGCCGGTGAGGGCCGCGCCGGTGAGCCACGCGGCGCCCTGGTCCCGCGTGAGACGCGGCTTGTCGAGGGCGTTCCAGCGCCTCAGCGTGCCCTCGTGGCCGAAGAAGGCGCAGTCCTGGTCGGGCAGGTAGAGGCCCGGCGCGACGTAGAAGCGGCGGATGGTGTTGGTGAGGGTGTCCACAGCGCCCCAGTTTTTCTGGAGGTTGTCGGATTTCCAGACAGGGTCGCAGTCGCGGCCCGTGCGCACGCCCTCCGCGAGGGCGCCGTTCACTGGCTGCGGGGTCATGGTAAGGAGAAAGGTGCCCTTCCGCATGCCGGCGCGCAGGGCCTCCATGCCGAGGCGCAGGCGCT
>JAKPUV010000656.1 GCA_029554925.1 Candidatus Hydrogenedentota bacterium
CGCGAGAAGGACCACCGCGGAAATGCCCAAGGCCGAGGGAATGTCGGGCTCCCGGTCGAAGAGGTCGTAGCAGACGACGACCGCCGCCATGAAGGCGGCGCGCAGGGTGGCCGGACGCGCCCCCGCCGCCAGGGCGAAGACAAACACCCCCGCCAGAACCAGCACGGCGCGGCCTTTCGGGGACTTCACCGCCAGCCCGGCCAGAAAGGACAGGGCCAGATAGACCAGCCCGACATGGATGCCGGACACCGAAAGGATATGCACGGTTCCGGAGTAAACGTAGTCCAGATTGGCCTCGCGGTCCATTCCGGAGCGCTCGCCCAGCCACACGCCCAGCGCGAAAGGCGCGGCGGATTCCGGGAGCGCCCGGAGAAAGGAGCGGGCCTGCGCCTGGCGCAGCCGGCAGACCAGGGGGCGCAGCCCCGCCGCGGCCCCCTCCACCCGCTGAAGATCCCGGGGCTTGGCGGTGATCCGCGTGAACACCCCGCGCCTGCGCATGGCCTGCTCGTAGGAGGGCAGCCCGTGGTTCACGCCGGACAGAACGGGGTCCAGCCGGCCCGTCACCCGCACCCGGTCCCCGTCCACCGGAAGGAACTCCGGACCGGTGCAGTAAACCAGGCAGCGCGACGGTGCCAGGGGCCGGGTGCGCCCCTCCATGCGGACGGTTTCAACGGACAGCTCGAAACGGCACCTTTCGTCCGGGCGGACGAGGGCGGGCGCCTCGCGGACCACCCCCTCCAGCGTGCAGAGGGCACCGTTCTCTTGAACGGCAAGAAGGGAAAGGTCGTCTCCCCCGCGCGGCGGCGCGGAGAGATGAAACAGCAGCGCCCCGGCGGCGGCGCAGCATCCGAAAACGGCAACGATGTCGCGCAGGGGCATGCGCCCGGCCGTCCAGACCAGCGCGAGCACCCCGCAAAACGCCGCCGCGCCCAGGGCGGAAAGAGGTCCGGGGGGAAGCCCCCCGCCGAGGGCGATGCCCCCGGCGAGCCCGAGGGCCATGACCACCCAGTGCCTGTTCATGCGCGCGCGCTTCCGTCCCGGTTCCCCAATGCCGCGGGCCGTCCCCGCGGGCCGGGGCCATTATCCCCGGCCCCGCGGGGGCCTGTCAACGCGCGGGGCGCGCCCCGTCAGTCCTTCTCGATGTACCCGTGGTAGAGGCCCATGTAGTAGGGCAGGAGGAAGACGGTGCCGCTGCCGAGGGTTCCCCCGTTTCCGCCGTAGTCGAGGGTCCAGGGGTCGGTGTTCCAGTGGTGGAAGAAGCGCTCGGAGACGGGAAGGGTCTTGCCGTTGTTGCGGTAGCCGCGCACGCGGCCGGCGGGCTCGTAGGGCTCGGAGGCCTGCTGGCGGGGCAGCAGGACGAGGTCCTTCCGGTGGCTGTTGCGGTGGCCCCATCCGACGCGGTCCAGGGGGAAGTCCTTCAGCGTGAAGAGGGA
>JAKPUV010000683.1 GCA_029554925.1 Candidatus Hydrogenedentota bacterium
ATCGTCGAGACGGCCCAGGGCACGCTGGTGCTGACGTGGTTCACCTCGCTGGCCTTCGAGCGCGATGAGAAGTACGCGCGCCACGCCGAGAAAGTCACGCCGGAACTCCGCCGCGACGGGCTGGGCTACTGGACCCGGCGCTCCGCCGACGGCGGCGCCACGTGGGAGGACCCGGTCCGCATGCAGGGCACCTCGCCCCACGGGCCCATCGTCCTGCGCGACGGCCGCCTCCTCAGCGTGGGCAAGGTGGGCGGCGGCAAGATGGCCCTCGTGGCCGAGAGCTCGGTGGACGACGCGCGGTCGTGGCAGGTGATCGGGACCGTGCCCATCCCGGCGGGGGAGCAGCAGAAGCACTACCACGAGCCGCATGTGGCCGAACTGCCCGACGGCACGCTGGTGGCGATGTTCCGCTACCAGCCGGAGGACAAGGAGGACCACGTCATGCGGCAGTCCGAGAGCCGCGACGGCGGCCGCACCTGGACCGTCACGCATTCCACGGGCATCTGGGGCTACCCCCCGCACCTTCTGCCGCTGAGGGACGGCCCGCTGGTCGTGGTGTACGGGCGGCGCAAGGCCCCCTTCAGCGAGCGGGCCTGCGTCAGCACCGACGGCGGCACGACCTGGGACACGGCGAATGAGCTCACCCTGTGCGACGCGGTGAACACCGACCTGGGCTACCCGGCGTCGGTCCAGCTCGACGACGGCACGATCCTCACGGTGTACTACCAGGATCCGGGGCCGGACCAGGACACCTGCCTCTGGGCCACCCGCTGGCGGCTGGTGATGGAGTAGGCCGGGGCGTCATCCGCCGGCGGAGAGGGCCCCTGTCACCACCGCGACCGCCGAGGTGACGGGCGGGGTGCCTCCGGCGTCGCCGCCGATGTAGCGGACAAACTCCACGTGCCCGTCCATGTAGAGCACATTGCATCCGCCGGGAAGGTGGTTGAACTTCTGGATGGCCGCGCCCGTGCCGAGCTGGTCCATCATGATGAACACCGTGCTCTGGGCGGACGCGCTGGCGCCGGGGTTGTTGATGTCCGTGATGAGGAAGCGCTCGATCCCCTCGCGGAGCCGGTAGACCACGTTGCCGCCGCCGTTCCCGTTGCCCGCGCCCTGGGGCTGGTCGCTGATGTCGCGGTCCTCGTCGGCGATGGACGCCAGCACCGCGCCCTGGTGGTTCATGTAGGCCGCCATGGTCTGCGTGTTGAAGGCGTCGTTGAGCGCGGCGGCGAGCTGGATGGGCACTTCCACGTCCGGAATCACCTCGTCGCTGAGGATGTCTATGAGCGCCTGGATCATGGGATAGGTGCTGATGGGAACGAAGTTCCGGTCAATCCGGTCAAAGACCCATCCGAGGTAGCAGTAGCTCGCGTCAATGTCCTTCGGCCGCGTGATGGGGTTTCCAAACGTCCCGTCGGGGTTCTCCAGCACCGACCCCGGCGGGTCGGAGTCCGACGGGCAGAACGCGATCATGGTGTCCGTCATGTACTCCGGGTAGACGGAGGTTGTCTGCGGGCCCAGGGCCAGCGCCTCAATGGGCGAGGGGTACGCGACCCCGTTCCACCGGTAGGAGCGCGACACCTGGAGATGCGGGTACCGCTGCCCCTTCGACTCGCCCGAGTACATCTTGAAAATGAGCCCCCACTGCTTCAGGTTGTTCTGGCAGGAGGAGCGCCGGGCCGCCTCGCGCGCCCGCGCCAGCGCGGGAAGCAGAATCGCCGCCAGAATCCCGATGATGGCAATGACCACCAGCAGCTCAATCAGGGTGAACCCCGCCCCGCGACGCCCGAAACCGCACGTCTTCATGATCGTCACGCCCTCCAAGGTTGTGGTGACAGTATAGAGCGCTTCTCCCGGGGCGTCAACGGTTTTTTCGCCGTCCGCCCCCGGTGGTGTATCCTGTGACCCGGCAAACGGCATGGAGAACGCGGCCATGGGCGCAGAAGGAAACCGGTTTGGGCGGAGGACGTTTCTGGGCGGCATGGCCGCGGGGGGCGCCCTCGCCGGAGGCCCGGCGGCGGCCGCGCCAACGGACCCGCCGCCCGGCGTCGCGGGGCCGCCGCCCGTGCTGGGCGGGCCGGGCGTGGCGGTTTTCGAGTCCCCGGACCCCGGGGGCGTCTACGCCTACAGTCCGGGCATCGCCCGGCTGGCGAGCGGGCGGCTGGTGGCGACAATGGACGCGGGCGGGCCGGGGCTGGAGAAGCTGCCGGACCTCCCGCGGGATGACAGGGGAAAACCGTGGCGCGGGCGCATCTACACCAGCGACGACCACGGCGCGACGTGGACCTTCCGGGCGCACATGCCGCTGCTGCACGCGCGGCCCTTCGCGGCGGGGGGCGCCGTCTATGTCCTCGGCCACCGGGGCGACCTCGGCATCGTGCGCTCCACGGACAACGGCGACACGTGGTCCGCCGCCGCCATGCTGACACAGGGCCAGTCGTGGCACCAGGCCCCCTGTAACGTCCATTACACGCGCGGCCGCGTCTACCTCGTGATGGAGCGCAAGACGGAGCCGAAATTCAAGGGCTGGGCGGTCAGCGTGCTCGCGCCGGTGGTGATGGCCGCCGACGTGAACGCCGACCTCACGCGGCGCGAGTCGTGGACCTTCTCCTCCGAGCTGGTCTTCCGCGACGCCGTGGCCCAGGCCGGGCCGCCGCACCTGGTCGGCGTTCCGTTTTTCAGCACGGGGCCGACCGTCCTGCTCACGGTGCGCAACTTCCGCACCATGGCCCCCCCCGGCTGGCTGGAGACCAACATCGTCCAGTTCACCGACCCGGACCATGTCTGGCATGACCCCGCCGGCCGCACCTTCCATCTCTGGATGCGCGCGCACACCGGCGGAACCAACCTGGCGGCCGTGGCAAAGGCCGTGGAGGGGGAGGACGGACAGATCACCGTGTCCCTCGAAAAGGCCCCCTCCGGCGAGCCGATGCTCTATGTGCCGTGCCCCGGCGGGCACCTGAAGTTTCACATCCTCCACGACGAACCGACCGGGCTCTTCTGGCTGCTGTCCAACCAGTCCACGGACTCCATGACCCGGCCCGAGCGCCTCCCCCCGGACCGGTACAGCCTCCCCAACAACGAGCGGCACCGCCTGGTGCTGCATTTCTCGCGCAACTGTGTGGACTGGTGCTTCGCCTGCCGTGTGGCCGACACCGGCGCCCCCGGACAGAGCCGGAACTACGCCGCCATGGCCGTGGACGGCGACAACCTGGTGGTGCTGTCGCGGTCGGGCGACCACCGGGCCAAGAACGCCCACGACGGCAACCTGATCACCTTCCACACCGTTCCAAACTTCCGCAGTCTGGCATACTGACCCGGCCGGCCGCCCCGGACCGGCGCAAACGCGAGGAGACACGCCATGACCATGGACTTTTCCCGACGGAGTTTCCTGAAGTCCACCGCCGCGTTTTCCGGCATGCCCCTGTGGCCGGGGTTCGCCGCCCTCGCCGCGGACTCGGAGCTGTTCCCCGCGCCGCGGCCGAAGCCGCCCGCCGTGGTGCGCGGCGCCTTCTTCTACCCGCCCGCGCAGGTGGTGCTCGACGGCAAGTGCGAGGACGGCTGGGCGGCCCACCAGTGGTTCACCTGGCCGGGCAACCAGTTCAAGCCGGAGGAGCAGCAGGCGCGCCTGATGACCGAGATCCGGCGGATCACCACGGGTCTCGACCTGGACGTGAGGATGGACGCGGACCCGGTGTACACGGACGCGGCCATCGCCGCCCTCGCGGAGGAGATCACCGCCGCGCCGCCCGCCGCCCTGCTGCTGGTCAATTTCTGGAACAGCTTCAGCGCGAAGATATTGCCCGTTCTCGACGCGTATGACGGGCCGGTCATCGTGTACCACCCCGTGGGGTCAAGCCACCAGCTCCCGCCGGAGCGCTTCCGCACCAGCCCGCGCCTCCACTACATCCACTCCATCGAGAACTTCGCCGCCCTGGAGGACGGCCTGCGCGCGGTCCACGCGCGCGCCCGCCTGGCGAACAGCCGCCTCCTCCGCGTGAGCGGAAAACTGGAGCAGGAGGCGGACGACGCCGAGCCCTTCTTCGGCCTGCCCATCCACGGCGTGCCCGCCGCCCATTTCAACGACCTCTACGACGGGCTGGAGGTCACCGACGAAATGCGCCGGCTCGCCGACGCGGTCCGCAAGAACGCGGGGGCCGTCACGGACCTCGCGGACAACGCCTTCGAGGACGCCGTGCGCGCCCACGCGGCGGTGCTGCAGCTCATGGCGCGCCACGACGCGGACGCGGTCACCATCGAGTGCCTCTTCCTCAAGCACCGCAAGCCCTGCCTGAGCTTCGCGATCAACAACAGCGCGCTCGTGCCCTGCGGCTGTGAGAACGACCTGAACGCCACGGTGTCCCTCATGCTCGGCGCGCAGCTCTTCGGCGTCGGCGGGTTCCAGCACAACCCGGACTTCGACACAGTGGAGAACCTCTACTACGGCTCCCACTGCACCTGCACCCCGCGCCTCGCCGGGCCGGACAAGCCCGAGGCCCCCTTCCACCTGCGGCCCTTCTTCCACCAGATGCCCAAGACCCTCGCCCTCGACGTGCAGTGGCCCGCCGGCGCCCCCGTCACCCTGTTCAAGTACCGCACCGAAACCCCCGAGTTGGACACGTGGGCGGGCGAGGTGGTGAACTCCCCCGCGTGCCCGCCCGCCGGGGGCTGCGCCACCCGCGTGCTGGTGAAGATCCGCAATGTCGCGGATGTCTGCGACATCTATTCCGGCCCCCATCCGGTCCTCTACTGCGGCGACTTCGCCCGCCGCGCGAAGACCTTCGCAAAACTCCACGGTCTCAAGCTCAACACCAACTGCTGAGGGACGGAAAACCCGGCGCGGGGACTCTTCCGCACCTTCCCCCTTTTCTTCGGCCCGCGATTCCTCTATCATGGGGGAAACCCTGGGAGACTCCGCATGCGCCGCCTTCTTGCACCCATCGCCGTTATCCTTGTTTCGATGACTGCCCCGGCCGCGCCGGAGGAGGTGGTGGTGCGCCCGCCGGACACCGGTGCCGCACTGGTGAACCCCATGATGGGGTGGACCCTGTATTACTACTCGAACATCCCGACGAACTACGGGAGCAAGCTGGCGTCCACGGACACGATGGACGACTTCCCCGGCCTGTCGAGCGTCTACTTCCGCCTGCCCTGGGCCTACATCGAGCCGCAGGAGGGCGTGTTCGACTGGTCCATCGTGGACGGCCCGGCCCAGCGCTGGATTGACAAGGGCCTCCAGATCGCCCTGTGCTTCTCCTCAGCCGAGTCCTGGCTGCGCTACGCCACCCCGGAATGGGTGAAGGACGCGGGGGCCAAGGGATACTTCTGCACCGGCGGGAAGGGCGTGGACCCGGAGGGGAACCTCTGGGAGCCGGACTACAACGACCCGGTCTTTCTGGAGAAGGCGGAGCGTTTCGTCGCCGCCGCCGCCGCCCGCTATGACGGCAACCCGAACGTCGCCTTCGTGGACGTGGGCAGCTTCGGGGTCTGGGGCGAGGGGCACACCTTCCACACATCGCAGATCACCTATCCGGCGGAGGTGGTGAAGAAGCACATGGACATGTACGCCCGGCACTTCACCAGGACCCTGCTCGCCGCCAACGACGACTACAGTTTCCAGGGCGACGAGACCATCGCGCACGCGCGGGAGAAGGGCATGACCCTGCGCGACAACAGCATCCTCGTGCAACCGCCGCCGCGCTCGTACTACCACGCGGACATGGCGGCGGACTTCTGGCCGCGCCTGCCGGTCATCCTCGAGCACGAGCACTGGAGGGCCAGCCAGGAAAGGGGTGCCTGGCTGCCCGAAGTCTTCCTGCGCGCCATCGAGGAGTACCACGCCAGCTACATGAGCATCCACTGGTTCCCCCGCGAGTTTCTCGAGGGCGAGCGGAAGCTGATTGACCAGACCAACCTGCGGCTGGGCTACCGCCTCCAGCTCCGCGAGGCCCGCTGGCCGCAAAGCGTCCCCCTGGACGAGCGCGTCGCCTTCGCGTCCACCTGGGCCAACGCGGGCGTCGCCCCGTGCTACCCCGGCGGCTTCCCCGCCTACACCCTCAAGGACGCCCAGGGCGGCATCGCCGCCGTCTTCGTGGACGAATCCTTCGATATGCGGACCCTGGAAGTCGCCGCGCCCGGCGCCGCCCCCGAACGCGCCGCATCCTCCAGCCACGGCTTCGCCCTCAACCTGCCCGCCGGGGAGTATGACGTCTTCGTGTCCGTCGGCCGCCGCGACGGCACCCCGGTCATCGCCCTGCCCCTCGCGGATGCGGACGGCCACCGCCGCTACAAACTCGGAAAGATCTCCGTGAACCCGAAGGCGCAGCCGTGAGGGGGCGTCCTCTCCCCTGGCCGCCGGATAGGTGGCGGTGGGAACCCAAGCCAAGGCGGGAAGGGACGTTTTGGTGCGAGTACCCCGGGGGGGGGCGGGGGCATGCCGGGAACGAGATCGTTTCGGTCGCCCCGCTCCTGCTAATGAAGTAGACGTCGTCTTCCGCAACACAGGCTGCCGATTGCCGCCCGATCCCGAATCCCAAACGCGGAAATGGCCGGAAACGAGCGCCTTGGGCATCCCGTAGGGATGCAAGACATTAGCCGGTGGTTGAGCGCAGCGATACCACCGGACAGCAGGCCCACGTCCCCTTTTGAAGAACCCCGGCAGGGGTTCAGGACACGTTGGCTCTCGTTGGCCCCGGAGATAGGGGTAGGGAGGGTCGGATGTCCGGCCCCCCCTCCCTCCGAACCGTGCGTGCGGATCTCCCGCACACGGCTCTCCGGTTGATGGTGTTACCCCGTAGGGGACTGAACGGCCAGTGCATGGGCTGTCGTCAGGCAGAA
>JAKPUV010000706.1 GCA_029554925.1 Candidatus Hydrogenedentota bacterium
AAA
Source organism: Candidatus Hydrogenedentota bacterium (assembly GCA_029554925.1). Taxonomy (GTDB): domain Bacteria; phylum Hydrogenedentota; class Hydrogenedentia; order Hydrogenedentales; family CAITNO01; genus JAAYBR01. The sequence goes on from JAKPUV010000706.1 coordinate 4, forward strand.
CTCGCCGATACCTTCACCGGGTCCAAAGACGAGGGGTCGCTTCCGGGCGCAAAGAAGGCGCGCCGGATTGACTTCATCCTCGCATCCCCGCATTTCCAGACCGTGGAGTCCTTGGTCCATGTGACCGACACCACCCGCACCGCCTCCGACCATTTCCCCTGCCGCGCCGTGCTGGCATGGCGTGACCCTGTGCACGCAACTTCCTGAGAGGCCCCCATGAAGCGCGAACTCACCCCCGTTCTGTTTGCCGTCGTTGTCCTGTGCGCCGCCGTGTCCGCCCCGGCCGACACCGTTTCCGCCGGCCGCGGCCTGATCGCGCGCGTGCTGCCGGAGAGGGCCGCCCTGTTCACGGTGGAGGAGATCCCGCCGGAGGCGGGCCGGGACGTCTTTGAGATCGAGGGCGCGGGGGGTACCGTCACCCTGCGCGGCTCGTCGGGCGTGGCGGTCGCATCGGCTCTGAACTGGTACCTGAAGCACCACTGCCACGCGAATGTGTCCTGGCGCGGAACGCAGACAACGCTTCCCGACCCCCTGCCCGCCGTTTCGCCGAAGGTGCGCAAGGCCACCCCCCTCGACTGGCGCTACTGCTTCAACTACTGCTGTTTCAGTTACTCCCTGGCGTGGTGGGACTGGGCGGAATGGGAGCGCATCATTGACTGGATGGCCATGAACGGGGTCAACATGCCCCTCGCCGTCACGGGGCAGGAGTCTGTCTGGCAGGAGGTCGGCAAGTCTTTCGGCCTCACGCAGGCGGACCTGGACGCCTTCTTCGTGGGGCCCGCCTATCTCCCCTTCGGCTGGATGGGCTGCATGGACGGGTGGGGCGGCCCGCTCCCGAAGGACTGGACGGCCCGCCACGCGGCGCTCCAGAACCGCATCGTGGCGCGCGAACGCGAGCTGGGCATGAAGCCCGTGCTGCAGGGGTTCACCGGCCACGTCCCCGCCGCGCTCAAGGACAAGTTCCCGGACGCGAAGTTCCAGCAGCTCCCGAGCTGGGCCGGCTTTCCCGGAACCGTCTTCGTGGACCCGCAGGACCCGCTCTTCGTCACTTTGGGGAAGGCCTTCGTCGAGGAGCAGACCCGGCAGTTCGGCACGGACCACCTCTACGCGGCGGACACCTTCATAGAGATGTCCCCGCCGAGCGACGACCCCGCCTTCCTCGACACCATGGGCAAGGCGGTCTACGAGGCCATGCGCGCGGGCGACCCGGAGGCGGTCTGGATCATGCAGGGGTGGCTCTTCGTGAACAACCCCGGCTACTGGAAGGCGCCGCAGACGAAGGCGCTGCTCACATCGGTGCCGGACGACCGCATGACCGTGCTGGACCTCTGGTGCGAGGAGCGGCCCGCCTGGAAAGTCACGGAATCTTTCCACGGCAAGCCGTGGGTCTGGTGCGTCATCCAGGACTTCGGCGACGTGGTGAGCATGCACGGCGGCCTGCCCCGCATCGCCGCGGACCTGCCGGCGGCGCTCGGCGACCCGGCGCGCGGCAACCTGCGCGGCGCGGGGATCATCATGGAGGGGCTGGGGTACAACCCCGTCGTGAATGACCTTCTCAGCGACTTGTTCTGGGAACCCGCGGCCCCGGACCTCGACAAGTGGATTCAGGGCCACGCCCGCCAGCGCTATGGACAATCCCTGCCCAAGGCCGAAGCCGCGTGGAAGGAATTTCTGGAGACCGTTTACCGCCAGTCGGGCCGGGAAAGGTCCATCGTCTGCATGCGGCCGTCCTTGCACCCCAAGGACCTCCGGGGCGGCGGCCCCACGGCCTATGACCTCGCAGCGCTGGCCGCCGCCTGGGGCAATCTGGCCGCCTGCGCTCCGGAACTCAAGGACGTGGACGCCTACCAGTACGACCTGGTCCATGTCACGCGGCAGGTCCTGTCCGATCTGGCGGGAGTCCGTCTTAAACGAGTCATGGGGGCCAGGGCCCACAAGGACGCAGACGCTTTTCGCAAGGAGGCCGACGCCTATCTGGAACTCTTCGACGACCTCGACCGCCTGCTTGCCACCCGCGGCGAGTTTCTGCTCGGACGCTGGATCGAGGACGCGAAGCGCTGGGGCTCGGACGACGCGGAGCGCGCGCTGCTGGAATGGAACGCGCGCACCCAGGTCACCCTGTGGGGGCCTCCCGATGGCGTGCTGCACGACTACGCGCAAAAGCAGTGGGCCGGACTGGTCAAGGGCTTCTACCGGCCCCGCTGGGAGCAGTTCCTCGCACAGTTGGAGCATACGCTGCGGGACGGGAGACAATTCGACGTCAAGGCATTCACAGAACACCTGCAACAGTGGGAGGACGCCTGGACCCACCGGACGGACCCACACCCCTCCGCCCCGTCGGGGAACCCCGTGGAGGTCTCCCTCGAACTGTGGGAGAAGTACCACGCGGAGGCATCTTAGCCCCCCTCCCGCTTAGAACTTCCCCGCCTGCGGCGCGGAGACGGTGAAGGCCACCTTCTCCCCCTCGGTGCCCAGGTAGCCGCCCCAGCCAATGCGGATGTCGCGGGTCTGCGCAAAATCGGCGGGCCCCGCCGGGCCGCCGCTCCAGCCCGCCCGCTGGAAGGCGCTCAGGGGAACATGCACCCGCGTGCGGCCCGCCACCCCAAGGGGCACGCCCGTCTCGGCGAGGGTCTCCACGCCGCGCGCGTCGCGCAGGACCACCAGCAGCGCCGTGGTGCAGGTCTGTCCGGGCACCTCCGTGTCGAAGACCAGGCATTCGGCCCCCGACAAGTCCACATCGGCCTGCCACGAGAAGCACAGGAACTGGAACACGTCCACGTTGGACTTCGTCACGTCGGCCATCACGGCCCACGGCCCGCCGTCGGCGAGCGGGTGAACGTCCCCCCGGACATGCTCCCCGCCGATCACCACAGCAGCGGCAGGGGGCAACGCCGTCACCGTCATGCCGGGCAGGCCCCCGTCCTGCGGGTTGCGCCATTCGGGTTTCGCCGCGCGGGGGAAGGTTAAGAGCATGCCCCCGTAGGGGCCGAGGCTCAGGGGGATATTCTTCGCGTCTGATTCCTCCGCGCCTTGGCCCGTGGCGGGGTCCCAGCGCATACCACCTCCCTCGGCGCACAGGGACACGGCGCCCGACCACGCTTCCGGCCCGTCGTTAATGAGGAAGTACACCTCCTGCCCGTCTATCCGCCGGTGGGTCATCCGCAGGGGCGCGCCCGCGGGCATCGCCAAGTCCGGGGACAGCACGCCGTCCAGCGCGCGCACCAGCAGCCCCTCCTGCCCCGCCGCCAAATGCAGCGCGAATCCGCCCTTTCTGTTGGTCCGCACTTCGCCGGATGCGCCGTCGCCGAAGAGTGCGTCCAGGATCTCCCCCGTCCGGTCGCAGGGGAACCCCTTGTCGCTGTTCACGGGCAGCGCGCCCAGCGCCACCACGCCGCCCCCGGCGCGCCACAGGTCGTACAGGTTCTCCCACGCCTTCAGCGGCAGGGTGTCCACGGCGGGCAGCACCACCACGCGCCACGCCAACCCGTTCACGCGCAGCGCCCCGCGCCGCACATGGGCCTCCGCCAGCGCCGGACCGTCCACATAGGTGAAGTCGCG
>JAKPUV010000707.1 GCA_029554925.1 Candidatus Hydrogenedentota bacterium
TAGCCGCCCCAGCCAATGCGGATGTCGCGGGTCTGCGCAAAATCGGCGGGCCCCGCCGGGCCGCCGCTCCAGCCCGCCCTCTGGAAGGCGCTCAGGGGCACGTGGATCCGCGTCCGGCCCGCCGCGCCGAGGGGGACGCCCGTCTCGGCCAGCGCCTCCACGCCGCGCGCGTCGCGGACCACCACCAGCAGCGAAGTGCCGCAGGTCTGGCCGGCGGGCACCTCCACGTCGAAGACGAAGCACTCCGCCGCCGACACATCCACGTCCGTCTGCCATGAGAAGCACAGGAACTGGAACACGTCCACGTTGGACTTCGTCACATCCGCCATCACGGTCCACGGGCCCCCGTCGGCGAGCTGGTGAACGTCCCCCCGGACGTGCTCCCCGCCGATCACCGCAGGGGTGGTGGCGGGCATCGCCGTCACGGTCATGCCCGGAAGGCCCCCTTCCGTCGGCTTCCGCCAGGCGGGTTTTCCTGCGGCGGGAAAGGTGAAGAGCATGCCGCCGTAGGGGCCAAGGCTCAGGGCGAGGTTCTTCGCGTCGCGTTCGTCCGCAGAGAGGCCCTTGGCGGGGTCCCACCGGGTGCCCCGGCCTTCGGCGCACAGCGACACGGCGCCCGACCACGCCTCCGGCCCGTCGTTGATGACGAAATACACCTCGCGTCCGTCCACGCGCCGGTGGGTCATCCGCAGGGGCGCACCCGCGGGCATCGTCAGGTCCGGCGCCAGCACGCCGTCCAGGGCGCGCACCAGCAGCCCCTCCTGCCCCGCCGCAAGGTGCAGCGCAAACCCGCCCCGCCCGTTCGTCCGCACTTGCCCGGACGCGCCGTCGCCGAACAGTTCCTCCCGGATATCTCCCGTCCGGGTGCAGGGGAACCCCTTGTCGCTGTTCACGGGCAGCGCGCCCAGCGCCACCACGCCGCCCCCGGCCCGCCACAGGGCGCGCAGGTTCTCCCACGCCTTCAGCGGCAGGGTGTCCACGGCGGGCAGCACCACCACGCGCCACGCCAACCCGTTCACGCGCAGCGCCCCGCGCCGCACATGGGCCTCCGCCAGCGCCGGACCGTCCACATAGGTGAAGTCGCG
>JAKPUV010000721.1 GCA_029554925.1 Candidatus Hydrogenedentota bacterium
GCCGCCGTGTCGGCGAGCTGGCGTGCGCCGTTCACGCCCATGGCGATGAGCGCGGCCCGGTGCGTGTCGCGGGCGGCCCGGTCGGGGTTCACGCCGTCGGGCACGATGAGCGTCACGGCCTCGACCGCGGCGCCGTTGTCCGGGTCGCCCTTCCGGTACACCTCAAAGCGGTACTGCGCGAGGACCAGCCCCTCGACGAAGGCTTCGGCGAAGTGGTCCGGCATGCGGGTGACATCAAGAAACACGTGGCGCACCCGGTGCCGCGACAGGGGCCCGGCGGCCGTTCCCGCTGCGCGGCGCGCGCCCTCGGCGGAGAGCTTTCCCCGGGGCCCGACGCCCACCGCCAGCACGGCCTGCGTGCGGTCGCGCGGCGTGGGCAGGCACTGGCACTGCCCGGTCTTTCCGGTGAACACGCCCCGGGCCGACAGGGCGCAGAGCGCGGCGGCGGCGGTCTTGCCGCCGCGCAGCCCGGCGGGGTCGTCCCCCTCGAAAAGGGGCGCGACGAGGCAGGTGTCGCCCTTGCCGCCCTTGTAGGCTTCGGCGTGGATGGCTTCAATCTTCATGGGTCGTCTCCCGTGGGGTTTCCGCCGCCGTTTCCGGCGCGGGTTCCGGTTCCGCGAGCAGCCAGTGCCCCTGGTGCCCCGTGACGCGCGCGCGCACGAGGTCGCCGGGCCGCGCGACGCCGGGGAAGGTCACGGCACGCCACCCGTCGGTGCGGCCGTTGACCCAGCCGCGCCGGCGCGGGTGCGGGCCGTCCACCAGCACGGTCTGGACCGTGCCCGTGAGGGCCTGCTGCCGCTCCGCGTTGATGGTCTCCTGGAGGGCTATAACACGCGCGAGCCGCGATTCCTTCGCGGCGCGCGGCACATCGTCGGGCAGGGAAGCAGCCTCCGTGCCGGGGCGCGGCGAGTACTTGAACGGGAACACCTGCGAGAAGCGCACGGCGCGCAGGCAGTCCAGGGTCCGCTCGAAGTCCTCCTCGGTCTCGCCGGGGAAGCCGACGATGAGGTCCGTGCTGATCTCCACCGCCGGCACCGCCGCCTGCAGGTAGGCCACCTTCTCCAGATACTCCGCCAGCGTGTGGCGGCGGCGCATGGCCTTCAGGATGCGGTCCGACCCCGCCTGGAACGGCAGGTGAACCTGCTTGCAGATCACCGGCTCGGCCGCCATCAGGTCCGAGAGCGCGTTGTTCCAGTCCTTGGGGTGCGGGGACGTGAAGCGCAGCCGCGCCAGCCCCCCCACGCGGCACATGTCGCGGAGCAGCTCGTAGAACCCGTAGTCCGGCGACACGCGGTAGGAGTTCACGTTCTGGCCGAGCAGCCAGATTTCGCGCGCGCCGCGCGCGACCATGCCCCGCGCCTCGCGCAGGATGTTCTCCGGGTCGCGCGAGACCTCGCGGCCCCGGGTGTGCGGCACGATGCAGAAGCTGCACAGGTTGTTGCAGCCCTTCGTGATGGCGATGTACGCGCGGATCCCCTCCACATGCCCGCGCTCCACCCACTCCTCCGGCACGAAGTTCTGCACCCGGCCCCCGCGCTCCGCCCAGTGGGTGTCGCACAGCCGCCGCCCCGCCGCCACCTCCGCCAGCATCTCGCCCAGGCGGAACAGGTTGTCCGGGCCGAACACGAGGTCCACGCAGCGCTCGCGCTGGAGGATCTTTTCGCCCTCCTGCTGGGCCACGCACCCCGCCACGGCGACCACCAGGTCCGGGCGCGCCTCTTTCAGCGGGCGCAGCGTGCCCAGGAAGCTGTACACCTTGTTTTCCGGGTTGTGGCGCACCGAGCAGGTGTTGACGATGACCAGCGAGGCCTCTGCCGGCGTTGCCGCCGGGGTGTAGCCCAGCTCCGCGAGCTGGTCCAGCATCCGCTGGCTGTCATGCTCGTTCATCTGGCACCCGAAGGTCTTTATGTGCACGCTTTTCGGCATGGCGGGGTTCCGTGTCCGCGGGAAGTATGAACAAACAGTATAGCAACGCGCGCCAACGCCCGGCCAGCGCGGAGACAAAGCGCCGCTGCGGTGGCGGCGGGCAGCCGTAGGGGCGCTGCTTGCTGCGCCCTCTTCCTGAGTGCGATGCCTGCCGCTCCCGGCGCGGGGACGCGGCAAGCGGCGCCCCCACAGGTGGACTTCACGGCCTTCCCGCGAACCGGAGAAGGCGCAAGCCTCCTTGTCCTTCGGGACACTTCGGGGATAGAATGCCATGCGGGGGGGGAGCAACCCCTGTCTTGAAAGGCGCCGACGCATGCCCGAGAACAAACGCGACTTCAACAAGGAGGCGGCGGCCTGGGATGACAACCCGGTCCGGGTGAAACTGTCGGAGGACCTGGGCAACGCCCTGTGCGCCGCCGTGCCGCTGACCCCGGACATGCGGGTGCTGGACTTCGGCTGCGGCACGGGGCTCGTGACGCTGCGCGTCGCCCCGCGGGTCGCCTCGGTCACCGGCGCGGACACGTCGCAGGGCATGCTCGACGTGCTCATGGCGAAGGCGGCCGCCGCCGGGATGGACACGGTGCGCCCTTTCCTCATCGGGCCGGACGGCGCCCTGCCGGGAGAAACCTTCGGCCTGGTCATGAGCAGCATGACGCTGCACCATGTGGAGGACATCCCCGCCCTGCTCCGCGCGCTCCATGCGCGCCTCGCGCCGGGGGGATGGCTGTGCGCCGCCGACCTGGACCCCGAGGACGGCGAGTTCCACGCGGGCCCGGCGGGGGTTTTCCACAACGGCATTGACCGCGCCCTGCTCCGCGAACAGCTTGTGGCGGCGGGGTTCTCGGAAATCACCGAGACGACTGCCGCCGAGGTGACAAAGCCGGACCGGAACGGCGCCCTCCGCACGTTCACGCTCTTTCTGATGACCGGACGCAGGCGGGCCGGATCCCGCGTCTGACGCCGGGGCGAAAAACTCTGTTGACTGGCGGCGGCGGGAATGATAAAATGATGAAAGAGACCAAAACAGCCAGCCGCGTTCGGGGAACCGCCCTGCCGGGGGGAACGCCCACGCGCAACTCGGAGGCGAGGGAATATCATGGCCGCAAAGACGATCCTTGTGGTGGACGACGAGCCGGATGTCGTGTCGCTCCTGGAGACCACGCTGAAGGCGGAGGGCTTCAACGTCCTGACGGCCTATGACGGCATCGCCGCGCTGGACCTGTGCACGACGGAGCGCCCGGACCTGGTGCTGCTGGACCTCATGATGCCCATGATGAGCGGGTATGAGGTGTGCGAGCAGATCAAGGCCAACCCGCTGACGAAGAACATCCCGGTGCTGTGCATCTCCTCCGCCCACACCCCCGAGGCGCGCGCCCAGTGTTTCCGCGCCGGGGCGGCGGAGCTTCTGAAG
>JAKPUV010000765.1 GCA_029554925.1 Candidatus Hydrogenedentota bacterium
TTTCCCCCCGGTTTCCTATGCCGCGGAAACCATGCCGGCGATGGACCTCGTCCGCCGGATCGGGGAGGAGGTCGGCGGCGGTCTCGTTCTGGTGAACGGCTGGGAAGAGCACTCGGTCCCCGGGTTCTCCCTGAAGAACGCGCCCTACGGCGAGCTTGCGGGCAGGGTGGCGGAGGCCGTCCAATGCGAGACCGCCCCTCTCCCCCACGCCTGGGTGATCCTGCCGCCTGACTACGCCCCCCTGCTGAAGACGGATTTTTCCGGCGCCCTTCCGCCGGAGACGGCCACCCTGACGGGCACGGCCGCCTTCGGGGGCAAGACCCCCATGTACAACGTGCTCGCCGTGCTGTCGCACACCCTGGGCGTCACGCTTGTCGCGGACAACCGGCTCTCGGAAACACGGTGCGGAGAGTTCTTCCTGGGGCCGGCCCCCCTCGGGGAGATTCTGGAGGCGGCGTGGATTTCCGCGCGGGTTCCGCCGGAGGCCTGCACGGTGGAAACCGTCGGCGGGGCGGTGTTTTTCCGGTCGGCCCAAAACGCGACACCTCCGTCCCTGCTGCTGAATGCGGACGCGCTCACTCCGGAACAGCGGGCCCTGGCGGACCGGGTCGTGGATGTGGTCCTGCCAGAGCCGGGGAGCGACCCGGCGGAGACGGCCTTTGCCGCGCGGCCGAAGCCTTTGAAGGACGTGCTCACCCCGCTGAGCCAGCAGCTCGGGGTGGTGGTGTCGGCGAAGTCCGTTTTCGCGGAGGTGCCGGTGTCGCCCTGCGTATTCAAGGGGGCGCGCGTGGCCGAGGTGATGGACCTCATGCTGCGCCAGTGGCCGACGGACAAGGTGGGCTGGGAGGTGTCCGGGGAGGAACTGCTGATCCGCCCCCGGTGATCCGGGTTCCGGTCAGCGCTCGGTTCGGCGCCGGTCCATGAAGATGACGCTCTTTCCCTCGGTGGGCTGGGCCTTCTGCCGGACCTGGGCGAGGGCCTCAAAAATCTTCTTGGCGCTCTTGAACTGGCGGTACTGGGTGTGGGCGACGCCGATGGAAAGGGCCATCAGCGGGCTGCGAAGCTCTTTGCCCTGCGCGTCGGTGGCGAGAACGTAGCCGTTCTTCAGCTCCTCGGAGGTGTAGAACTTGCGGCTTTCGTTGTCGAAGGTCTCCGCCAGCCCCTCGCAGAACCGGTCCCGGTCCTCCAATTTGAGCATGACGATGAAATGCTGCCGCCCCATGTGGGCGGGAAAGCACTCGTAGATGCCCAGGGAGCGGGTGAGGGAGAGCAGGGTGCGGGAGAAGGACTGGATGACCTCGGTCTGGCTCTCCTGGCCGCGGCTCTTGCAGTACCCCTCGAACCCCACAATGTCCATGTACACGCAGGCGATGGCCTCGCCGCGCGCGAGCTTGTGGTTGATCTCCCGCTTGAGGGCGTCGGTGCCGGGGAGGTTCGAAACGCGGTTGCGGTAGTCCAGCGTGGTCAGCAGGGCCGCCAGCGAGCCGATCTTGTCCATCAGCCGCTCCAGCGTGAAGGGCTTGGAAAGGTAGTCGTCCGCCCCCTGCTCCAGCCCGTGGATGATCTCCGGCTCCTCGCCCAGCGCGGTGAGCATCAGGATGGCGATGCGGTACAGCTCCGGGTCTTTGCGCATCCGCCGGCAGATCTGGTAGCCCGTGGCGCCGGGCAGCATGATGTCCAGCAGGCAGATTTCCGGCTTCACCTGCTTGGCGTATTCAAACGCCCCCTCGCCCGTGTTGATCACGAACACCTGGTGCCCCTCGGCCGCCAGTTTCGTCTGGATCAATCCGGTGAGATCAACCTCGTCGTCCACAATCAATATTCTGCTCATGATGATATCCATCCCCGTTGGTTCAGGCGCCTGCGAGACATGCCCCTGTTCGGCGCGCCTGTCGTGGGTTAACTATACCGCATCGCCCCACTTTCCCGCAATAGGTTTTCACGCGTCCGGGCGTTATCGGTTTGCGTCCGAATACGGGTAGAATACCCCCGAGCGTCCAAGGCGGGCGGCCGGGTCGCGGCCGCCCAGACAAGGAAGGAACCATCTCATGCGGGTGCGTTGTTTTTCGACCGTCGGGCGCGTTCCGCGCCTTTTCGTCCTGGCCGCCGGACTCCTGCTTGCCGCGGGGTGCGCCAAAGACCGCGCGGCCGATTTCTCCGCCCTGACGGGGCCGGACCGCATCGCGTGGTCCATCAGCAACCCGCGCGAGGAGCTGACCGTCGCGGCGTCGCCGGTGCGCCAGACGCTCCAGATCCTGGGAAGCGCGGGAACCGTGCTGGGATTCGGCATTTCGGCGGCGCAGGACGCCGCCTATGCGAAGGCCATTTCGGACGCCCTGGGTGAGTACAGCCCG
>JAKPUV010000768.1 GCA_029554925.1 Candidatus Hydrogenedentota bacterium
CCGTGGCCGTGCCCGAGGGGACCACGGGCCGCGATGTGGGGCGCATCCTCGCCGACCACGGCCTGATAGAGCATGAGCTGTTCTTCTGGCTGGCCCTCAAACTGGACCCCGCGCCCAAGGGCATCCGTCACGGCGAATACATCCTGCGGCGCGGCTGGTCGGCGAGGCAGCTCCTCGAGAAACTCCAGTCCGGCCCCGACCGCATGATCCTCGAGAACCAGTTCAAGGTGACCATCCCCGAGGGGCTGGGCATCGCGCAGGCGGCCGCCCTGACCCCGGATCCGGAGGGGTTCGCGGCGGCGGCGCGCGACCCGGAACTGGTCGCGCGGGTGGGCGTCCGGGCGCCGAGCCTTGAGGGCTTCCTCATGCCCAACACCTACTACTTCGACAAGGCCCCCACGGGCCGCGAGCTCGTGGAGCGCATGTTGGCCCAGTTCGAGAAAGAGTACCGGAAATGCGTGGCCGAGGTGCCCGGCGCGGAGAAGCTCGACCTGCTCCGCATCGTCACCGTGGCCTCCATCGTCGAGGAGGAGACCCGCGCCGACGAGGAGCGGCCGAAGGTCGCCCGGGTCATCTACAACCGCCTCGACAAGGGCATGCGCCTCCAGATGGACTCCACGCTTCAGTACGCCCTCCAGAAATACGGCCAGCGCATCCTCGAGACGGACCTCCAGACCGACTCGCCCTACAACACCTACCTCAACACGGGCCTGCCCCCCGGCCCGATCTGCAGCCCCGGCACCGCCAGCCTGCGTGCGGCCCTCCGCCCGGAAACGGGCAAATGGGTTTTCTTCGTGTCCAACGCCGACGGCCGCACCCACACCTTCAGCGTCACCGAGGAGGAGCACCTCAGGGCCGTGGCCCGGTTCCGCCGCGAGATCGCCCCCCAGCGCCGCGCCCTGCGCGAACAGCAGGAGGCCGCGCCATGACCGGCCCGCAGGGGGACACGCGCCCGTCCTTCGCCGCCCTGGCCGCCGCCTGGGGCGTCCACTTCTTCACCGCCTCCGGCGCCGTGCTCGGCCTGCTCGCCGTGGCCGCCGCCACGCGCGGCGACGCCCTCGCCTCGTTCTGGTGGATGGCCGCCACCGTCGCCGTGGACTCCGTGGACGGGTTCCTCGCCCGCCGCCTCCGCGTCAAAAAGGTCCTCCCCGGCGTGGACGGCGCCCTCCTCGACAACATCGTGGATTTCTTCACCTACACCGTCGTGCCCGCATGGTTCCTCCTTCAGGTCCCCCTGCTGCCCGCCGGAGGCGCCTGGCCCGCCGTGGCGGCCATCCTCTACGCCTCGGCCTACCAGTTCAG
>JAKPUV010000777.1 GCA_029554925.1 Candidatus Hydrogenedentota bacterium
CATGGCGACCCGGTCCGCGCGGCGCGCGGCGTCCCGCATCTCCAGGGCCTCGGCGAGGTTCATGGCCATGCGCGCCTGGCAGAAGACGTGCTTCCCCGCCGCCAGCGCGGCGACGGAGATGTCCCGGTGCAGGTAGGGCCAGGTGCCGATGACCACCGCGTCCACATCGTCCCGCGCCACGACCTCCTCCCATGTGTCCAGCACAAGGGGGATGCCGAACTCCCGCGTCGCCGCCTCGGCCGAGGCCCGGCTCCGGTTGGCGACGGCGGTGAACGCGATGTCCGGCTGCCGCAGCAGCCCCGGCACATGCCGCTGGCGGCAGATGCCGCCGAGACCGATGAATCCAATCCGCAAGGGGGCCATGATGAAAGAACTCCCCGCGCCGCGCGGCGCGTGTGACGACGTCCGAAAACCACAGGAAACACGGTACTTAAGCGATGGCCCGGGTTGCAACGTTTTCCGGGCCCCGGAGGCTTCTCACGGAGGCCGGTGGACGCAGTGGCCGTGGTGGACGAGGTGGATCTGGCTTCGCCTGATCCCCCCCATTGATTGCGTCCATTCCTTCCATCCTGTTTGCGCTGCGGCCGAGCTTCCGTCCCGGCCAAGAATTGCTTTATTTTCCCTGGTTACGAGATTTTCGCAATTAGGATTTTTTTCTCGATATGCTTGGAATGCAACCTATTCTGCCGCAATCATTTGCGCCGTTTGCATTGACGGAAGGGTGGTGGTATGCTGATAAACACAGTACGACCTGAACCGGCTTGAGTCCTGCGGCACGGGAAGGTTTCGGGTTCAAAAAACACGTTGACCAAAGAAAACGGGTGGGGGCGGCTTTTTGCCCGCACCCGGGGAGTGGGCCGATGGCGGCAGCAACAGTGGACACGGAAACGCTGGTCAAGGACGTGGTCGCGCGGTATGCGGACGCGCGGGCGGGGCTCATCCCCATCCTTCAGGACATCCAGGCGGCGCTGGGGTATATCTCCCCGCAGGCGCTGCGCGCCCTGGAGCGGGAGACGGGCATCTCGGCGAACGAGGCCTACGGGGTGGCGACCTTCTACACCCAGTTCCGCTTCACCGCCCCCGGGAAGCACCGCATCCAGGTGTGCAACGGCACGGCGTGCCACGTGCGCGCCGCGGCGCGGATCACCGAGGAGCTGTGCCGCTATCTGGGCGTGGCGGTGGGCGGCACGACGCCGGACGGGGAGTTCAGCCTGGAGCGGGTGGCCTGCCTGGGCTGCTGCGCCCTTTCCCCCGTGCTCACGGTGGACGGCAAGGTCTACGCCGGGGTCACCCCCAAGAAGATGCAGCGGATCCTCAAGGAATACGGGTTCGAAAGAAAGGCCGGGAAGTCATGAGTCATCTTGCGGAGGCGTATGCGCGCGCAAAGGCCGAGTGGCGCGCGCTGGAGGAAAGCCCGGCGCCGGTGGTGTACGTCGGCGCGGCAACCTGCGGCCGGGCGGCCGGGGCCGAGGAGGTCATCGCCCGGTTTCAGGAGGAGTCGGAAAAGGCCGGGCTGGACGCGCGGGTCATCGAGGTGGGGTGCCTGGGCCCCTGCTGCTTCGAGCCGCTGGTCATCGTCCACGCGCCCGGCGGGCCGGACGTGTGCTATGGCGGCGTGGGCGCGAAGGAGGCCTCCGAGATTTTCGCCCGCCACATCGCGGGCGGCGCGCCCTGCGCCGAATGGGCCCTCGGCGTCCTGTCGGACACCGCGGCCCACGGCATCGCGCCGCTCACGGAGCACCCCATGATGCGCGGCCAGGTGCGGCGCGTGCTCGCCAACTGCGGGCGCATTGACCCCGAGAACTTCGCCCACTATCTCGCGGGCGGCGGCTACGAGGGGTTTCTGCGCGCCCTGGAAATGGGTCCGGAGAACGTCATAGAGGAGGTCAAGAACGCCGGGCTGCGCGGGCGCGGCGGCGCGGGCTTTCCCACCTGGCGCAAGTGGACCTTTGCCCGCAGCGCCCCCGGCACCCCGAAATACCTGATCTGCAACGCCGACGAGGGCGACCCCGGCGCGTTCATGAACCGCTCCCTGCTGGAGGGCGACCCCCACGCCGTGCTGGAGGGCATGCT
>JAKPUV010000785.1 GCA_029554925.1 Candidatus Hydrogenedentota bacterium
GGTGCCCGGCGGGTCGCCATGGCCATGCAGACGCCCAACGGGTACAGCCTCACCCATGACGCCGCAATCAGCGCCGTGGCCCGCCTGCTCGCGGAAACCGTTCCGGCGGGCGCGCAGACCCCCTCCATGGCGTTTGGCGACCGTTTTGTGCTGGGGTTGCGCGGCGTGCGGTGTTCCCAGCCCGCCGCGGTGCCGCTGCAGGAATAGGGCGGTGCGGCGCGCTTCATGTCACGGAAGCCGCCCCCGGGTGTCCGGTCAGCCGATGAGCGGCAGGAAGAACCCGAACGCCGCCGCGGCGAACCCGGAGATCGCGATGATGCCGCCGATGCTCTGATCGTAAAGCACCGCGACAAACGCGCCGACCGTCATGCTCAGAAACCCGACCAGTCCGATGATCGTGGCAGCCGTTCCCATACAAATTCCTCCTGCTTCAAACACTGCGCCGCCGGCAAAGGGCCCCACGATGGGGCCCCGCCGTCGGCGCTTCCCACGCCGACACCCCCAAGTATAGACGATTGCAACGGGCGGTTTCGAACTGCCCGTCCGCCCGCGGGCGCCGTCATCCGATGAACAGCCCCTCCAGACGGACCTGGCACCCTCCGGGGCCGCGGTTCAAGTAGTTGAGCAGGCCGCTGTGCCTCCACTGGAGCATGCACAGCCGCGGCTGGAAATGATACCGCATCCCGACGCGCAGGTCCCCGCGCGCGCGGGTGACCAGACCCTCGTAGGCTTCGGCGATGTAGTAGCCGATGTCCTTGCATCCCCGCTCTCTGGGAAGGAGCGGGCCGGTGACGCACCAGGTGATGACGCCCGTCCGCGGTTCAACGGATGTCACCACGCCGCAGTGCGTGATGGGGCACCCGCAGGACATGCCCAGCGGTCGCCCCATGAGCGCGTCGCCCACGGCGATCCCCAGCTCGCGCGTGATCATGGGGTTGTGGGGCAGGATCACCTCCCGCGGGCCCGGGTCCTCCGGAAAGTGCTCCAGATAGAAATCGAACTCCCGCCCGAGACTGTCCCGCCATTCCTCGCCCGGGGCCTCGGGGCACGTTTCCCCCGCGGCGCATCCCGGGCACGGAACCCCGCGCCCGCCGGCTGGGGGGGCGCCCGCCGGTCCGCAGCCGGCGGCCGGGAACGGCGCGGCGTTTCCGGAAAGGTGAATGCACCGGCGCAGAAGCTCCGGTGCGGACGCGGCGCGCGCCCCAAGTTCGGCGCAGGTGCGGAACCCGCACGCGCCGCAGTTCAGCCCCGGCAGGTCGCCGCGGGCGGTTTCTTCCTTCATGCCGCTCATTGTGCCGTCATTCTCCCCGGTAGAAGTTCTGGTTGTTCAGCGCCCGCACGACGCCGAAATGGGACTGCCAGCCGATCTCTTTCTTTCCCACGCAGATGGTGCAGGTGCCCACCGGAGGGTTCCCCCGAAGCATCAGGCGCGGCGGCGCGTCGGGGGTCTGGAGGACATGGGCCGCCAGCGGGTCAATGCCGATGCCCTGCAAAGCGTTCACCTCGCGCACCCGCACACACGGGGCGGCCTCGGCGATGCGCGCCCGGAACACCTC
>JAKPUV010000786.1 GCA_029554925.1 Candidatus Hydrogenedentota bacterium
GGTGCCCGGCGGGTCGCCATGGCCATGCAGACGCCCAACGGGTACAGCCTCACCCATGACGCCGCAATCAGCGCCGTGGCCCGCCTGCTCGCGGAAACCGTTCCGGCGGGCGCGCAGACCCCCTCCATGGCGTTTGGCGACAGTTTTGTGCTGGGGTTGCGCGGCGTACGGTGTTCCCAGCCCGCCGCGGTGCCCCTGCAGGAATAGGGGGAGGCGGCGCGCCCCGCATCGCCGACGCCGCGTCCGCCCGGTCAGCCGATAAGCGGCAGGAAGAACCCGAACGCCGCCGCGGCGAACCCGGAGATCGCGATGATGCCGCCGATGCTCTGATCGTAAAGCACCGCGACAAACGCGCCGACCGTCATGCTCAGAAACCCGACCAGCCCGATGATGGTTGCAGCCGTTCCCATGTGTGGTCCTCCTGCTTCAGATACCGCGCCGCCGGCATGCGGCCTCACGCTGAAGCCCCGCCGAAGGCGCTTCCCACGCCGACGCCCGGAATTATAGACGATTGCTGGGGCCGGTTTCGAACTGTCCGCCCGGCTGCGGGGGCCGTTACCCGATGAACAGCCCCTCCAGACGCACCTGGCACCCTCCGGGGCCGCGGTTCAAATAGTTGAGCAGGCCGCTGTGCCGCCACTGGAGCATGCACTGCCGCGGCTGGAAATAGTACCGCATCCCGACGCGAAGGTCCCCGCGCGCGCGGGCGACCAGGCCCTCGTAGGCCTCGGCGATGTAGTACCCGATGTCCTTGCACCCCCGAGCCCTGGGAAGGAGGGGGCCGGTGACGCACCAGGTGATGACCCCCGTCCGCGGATCAACGGAGGTCGCCACGCCGCAGTGGGTGATGGGGCAGCCGCAGGACATGCCCAGCGGGCGCCCCATGAGAACATCGCCCACGGCGACCTCCAGCTCGCGCGTGATCATGGGGTTGTGGGGGAGAATCACCTCCCGCGGGCCGGGGTCCTCCGGAAAGTGCTCCAGGTAGAAATCGAACTCGCGCCCGAGGCTGTCCCGCCATTCTTCGTCCGGGGCCCCGGTGCAGGCCCCCCCCGCGGCGCACCCCGCGCACGGAGCCCCGCGCTCTCCTGCGGGGGAACTGTCCGCCGGTTCGCAGCCGCCGGCCTGGAACGGCGCGGCGTTTCCGGAAAGGTGGATACACCGGCGCAGGAGTTCCGGCGCGGACGCGGCGCGCGCGCCCAGTTCGGCGCAGGTGCGGAACCCGCACGCGCCGCAGTTGAGCCCCGGCAGGCCGCCGCAGGCGGCATCTTTCTTCATTTCGTCCATTGTTCCGTCATTCTCCCCGGTAGAAGTTCTGGTTGTTCAGCGCCCGCACGACGCCGAAATGGGACTGCCAGCCAATCTCCTTTTTCCCCACGCAGATGGTGCAGGTGCCCACCGGCGGGTTGCCCCGCAGCATCAGGCGCGGCGGCGCGTCGGGGGTCTGGAGAACATGGGCCGCCAGCGGGTCTATGCCGATGCCCTGCAGCGCGTTCACCTCGCGCACGCGGACGCACGGGGCGGCCTCGGCGATGCGCGCACGGAACACCTCCCGCTCCGCCTGCGACACCAGGTCTATCTTGGTCACCACCGCGATGTCGGCGAGCGAAAGCATGGGGCCGACTTTGCGGGGAAGGTTCATCCCGCTCGTCGCCTCCAGAACCATGATGCCCAGGCCGCCGTCGGCGTAGGGGGCGCACCGGAGGCAGAGCCCCGCCGTCTCAACGAGCAGCACGTCGGCGGAGGCGCTCTCCGCCCATTTCATCGCGTCGCCCAGCACCAGCACGCTGCAGTGGTCGGGG
>JAKPUV010000796.1 GCA_029554925.1 Candidatus Hydrogenedentota bacterium
CATCTCGGTGGCCGAGGTGGGCGACGAGCTGACCCTGCTGGCGGAGGTCATCCTCGCCCGCGCCCTGCGCGAGGCGGAGGAAAAGACCGTGGAGCGGTACGGCCCCGCGCCCGCACCCTTCGCCGTTCTCGCCCTGGGCAAGTTCGGCGGACGCGAAATGAGCTACGGCAGCGACCTCGACCTGGTCTTCGTGTACGGCGACCCGGAGACCCCCCCGGCGCCGGGCTCCATGTCCGAAACGGAGTATTTCGCCCAGGTCGCCTCGCTCACCGTGAAACGCCTCAAGGAGCCCACCCGCCACGGCGTGCTCTACGATGCGGACGCCCGACTCCGCCCCGACGGCGGCAAGGGCAACATCGCCATCCCCCTCAGCCGCTTCATCCAGTATTACGCCGAGGAGGCCCACCCCTGGGAGCGCTTCGCCCTCATGAAGGCCCGCGCGGTCGCGGGCGACCCCGGCCTCCGCGTGCGGCTGGAGGAATGCGCCCGAACCGCCGCCTTCGCGCGCCGCCCCGGCCTCGACGCGCTGGAGCAGATGGACAGCCTGCGCGCCAAGGCGGCCGCCGCCGCGTCGCCCCTCGATCTCAAGCGGCATGAGGGGGGGCTCTCCGATGTGGAGTTCACCACGCGCCTGCTCCAGCTCCGCCACGCGGCGGCCTGTCCGGAGGTGCGGTGCTGGGGCGTGTTCCGGGCGCTGGGGGTGATGAAAGAGGCGGGATGGGAGGATGCGGAAACCTGCGACGCCCTGGCGGACGCCTACAACTTCCTGCGCCGGGTCATGAACCGGGTGCGCATGATGCGGGGGGACGCGGCCAGCGCCCTGCCCGAGGACCCCGAGGCCCGGGCCAGCCTGGCCCGCCGTCTCGGGCTTTCCGGGGAACTGCTCGACCCGGTTTCAGAGCACCGGAAACGGGTCGCCGAACTGTACCGGATTGTGCACGACGAGGAAACGCGCCGCGCGCGGGGGAATCACTGAAAATCGGCCATGCTGGAGACAATCCCGGAGATCAGCCCGTATTCCAGGGCCTCCTCGGCGCTCATCCAGAAGTTCCGGTCGCTGTCCTTCGCCACCTTCTCCTCCGGCTGCCCGGTCTCTTCGGAGATCAGCGTGTTGATCTTCTGGCGGATCTTCAGGATTTCCTGCGCCTCGATCCGGATGTCCGCCGCCTGGCCGCCCGCACCTCCGCTCGGCTGGTGAAGCAGGAACCGCGTGTTGGGCAGGCTGAACCGCTTGCCCCTGTCCGCGCCCAGCAGGATCGGCACCGCGATGCTGGCCACCCACCCGGCCCCGAGGGCGAGCACGGGGGACTTCACAAAGCGCATCATGTCGTGAATCGCGTAGCCGGAGTCCACATGCCCGCCCGGCGAGGAGACCACCACCTTGATCGGATCGTTGGACAGGGTGTCCAGCAGCAGCAGCTGCGCGAGCACGCCCTCCGCCGTCTCCGGCTCGATCTCCCCCGCCACCATGACAATGCGGGATTGCAGCAGCCGGGCGGCGATGCCGTTCTCCCGGGGTTTCTCGGCGTCTCCGCAGCACTCGCCGTCATGTCGGAAGGGAAACTGGGACGTCATCGGGGTGTTCTCCATGGGGGTTGCCCGCCTATTCTGCCATCCCCGCCGGGGAAGGGTCAAGGAACCACGCAAATGACCTGCCAGCCATCGCTCTCATCGCAGCCCCAGCCTTCCCCGTAATCCTCGAAAATGACCCTGCCCTCCCCCTCCGGCAGCACGCGGCCCACCGGCGGCGCGGACAGGTGCCAGCCCCCCTCCGCGTCCGTTTTCGGGCTCATCCACAACGCCGCGTCCAGGTCCGGCGAGCATTCCCCCCTCCGGTCTCCCCCGAAAGAGGCGCGCTCCGTCCACACCCTCACCGTCACGCCGTCGCGGGCCGTCCGCAACGCGGCCACCAGCGGCGTACAGGCCGCCGGAAACCCCGGCGGG
>JAKPUV010000798.1 GCA_029554925.1 Candidatus Hydrogenedentota bacterium
GAGAGCCTGCGCCACGCCCCCGACCACGCCATCGTCATGCACCCCGGCCCCATCAACCGCGACCTGGAGCTTTCCACCGAGGTCGCCGACGGGCCGCGCAGCGTCATCCTCCAGCAGGTGACCAACGGCGTCGCCGTGCGCATGGCGGTCATGCACCTGCTGGCGAACAGCGGCGGCGCGGCGAGATAGCCCTTCAAGGAGCCCTTTCATGAGCCTTGTGATTGCAAACGGACATGTGGTGGACCCGGCCTCCGGCCTCTCCGAAACCATGGACGTGCTGGTCGCCGACGGGCGCGTCCGCGAGATGGGGAAATCCCTGCGCGGCGACGAGACCCTCGACGCGCGCGGCCTCGTCGTGTGCCCCGGCCTCGTGGACATCCAGGTCCACTTCCGCGAGCCCGGCTTCGAGTCCAAGGAGACCATCGCCACCGGCAGCCGCGCCGCCGCGCGCGGAGGCGTGACCACCGTGGTCACCATGGCGAACACGAACCCTCCGATCGACAACGCGGGGCTCGTGGAGCTGGTCACCCGGCGCGCCCGGGAGACCGCCTGCATCAAGGTGCGCCCCGCGGCCTGCGCCACCAAGGGCATGAAGGGCGAGGAACTCACCGAAATGGCGGAGCTGAAGGAGGCGGGGGCCGTTGCCGTCACGGACGACGGGCGCGACATCCGCAGCAGCGCCGTCATGCGGCGCGTGCTGGAGTACGCGGGCATGGTCGGCCTGCCCTATCTCGCCCACTGCCAGGACGAGGACCTCAGCGACGGCGGCACCATGCACGAGGGGCGCCACTCGATGCTCATGGGCGTCTGCGGCATTCCCCGCGAGGCCGAGGAGATCCGCATCGACCGCAACATCCGCCTGGCCGAGCTGGCCGGGGCGCACATCCACATCCAGCACATCTCCACCGCCGGCGGCGTGCAGATCGTCCGCGACGCCAAGCGGCGCGGCGCGCGCGTGACCGCCGAGTCCGCCCCCCACTACTGGAGCCTCACCGCCGCGGCCGCCATGGGCTTCAACACCCACGCCAAGATGTACCCGCCCCTCCGCGAGGAGGAGGACATCGCCGCGATCATCGCGGGGTTCCAGGACGGCACGCTGGACAACATCGCCACGGACCACGCCCCGCACACGCGGTCGGAGAAGGACGTGGAGTTCCAGCTCGCCCCCTTCGGCATCATCGGCCTGGAGACCATGCTCGCCCTCACCGTCACCCATCTGGTGAGGCCCGGGCACATCACGCTGGAGAAGGCGGTCGCGCTGATGACCACCGGCGGCGCGCAGGTCTGCTCGCTCGAGGCGGGAAGCCTGCGCGTGGACGGCCCGGCGGACATCACGGTCTTCGACCCGGAGGAGCAGTGGACCGTCACCCCGGCGGA
>JAKPUV010000809.1 GCA_029554925.1 Candidatus Hydrogenedentota bacterium
CGGCGGAGAGAGCCGTGGTTTCTGGAGGACCTGGGGGACAAGACCATCAGCTTCTTCGCGGAGCTGCGCCAGTTCGGCGGGCTCTGCGTGGACGCGCTCTACTGGACCCTGATCGCGCCCTTCGAGGGGCGCGGGTTCCGCTTCGGCGCCTTTGTGGACGAGCTGTACGAGATGGGCGTGCGGGCCGTGGGCATCGTGTGCCTCATGAACTTCCTCATGGGCCTCATCATCGCCATGCTCTCGGCGAAGCAGGTGGAGGCCTTCGGCATCCAGATCTACGTGGCGAACCTCATCATCATCGCCTTCGCCCGCGAGCTGGGCGCGGTGACCACGGCCGTGGTGGTGTCGGCGCGCACCGGCGCGGCCATCGCCGCAGAAATCGCCACGATGAAGGTGCAGGAGGAGATAGACGCCCTGCGCGGCATGGGGATCAACGTGGCGCAGTACCTCGTTTCGCCCAAGCTGCTGGGGCTGCTGGTGGCCCTGCCCTGCCTGACCGCGCTCGGCATGCTCTCGGGCACCCTGGGCGGCGCGCTCTGGGGCGTGGGCGTGCTGGGGTTCCGCCCGAATATCTGGTACGACCAGACCCTGGGCGCGGCGGAGCTGAACGACTTCGTGCAGGGCATGCTCAAGGCCCTGTCCTTCGCGGTGGCGATCTCGCTCATCGGCTGTCATAATGGTTTCCGGGTCACGGGCGGGTCGCGCGGCGTCGGCCGCATGACGACCCGCGCCGTGGTCATGGACATCTTCATGCTGATCACCATTGACATCGTCTTCGCGGCGATCTTCTACTATGTGCTGGACTGACCCATGGCTGAGGGCAAAGACAACGGCGTGATCATTGAGGTGCGGGACCTGGTGACCCACTACGGGGACACCAAGGTGCTCGACGGGATCACGTTCGACGTGCGGCGCGGCGAGGTGTTCATGATCGTCGGCGCGAGCGGCTGCGGCAAGACCACGCTGCTCAAGCACCTGTGCGGCCTCCTGCGCCCCACGTCCGGGCGCATCCTCTTCCAGGACCGGGACATCGCGGCGATGGACGAGGACGAGCTGGCGGTCATGCAGCGGTCCATCGGCATCGCGTTCCAGTCGAGCGGCCTGTTCAACTCCATGACCGTCGGCGAGAACGTCGCCATGCCCATGGTGGAGTACAGCGCCGTGACGCCCGACCTGGTGGACTCGCTGGTGCGGATGAAACTGAGCCTGGTCGGGCTTTCGGCGGCGCAGAACATGATGCCGAGCGACCTCTCGGGCGGCATGCGCAAGCGCGCCGGGCTCGCCCGCGCCATGGCCGTGGACCCGGACCTCGTGTACTTCGACGAGCCCTCGGCGGGGCTGGACCCCATCATGGCCGCCGGGCTCGACGAGCTGGTGATCAAGATGAACCGGCTGCTCGGGATGACCTTCGTCATCGTGACCCACGAGCTCGACTCGATCCGGCTGGCGGCCCACCGGGTGCTCATGCTCGACCGGGGCCGGATCATCTTCCTCGGGACCGTGGAGGAGGCGGAGCGGAGCGGCGTGGAGCGGGTGCGGCAGTTCTTCGAGCGCCGCCCCGACGACCACATCACCCAGACCATGCTGGCGGGATAGGAACAGCGCAAGGAACAGGACAACAGTGGCCACGCAAAAACAGAAAGTGAAGGTGGGCGTCTTCCTCATCGCCTGCCTGGTCCTCATCGTGGGGGGCGCCATGCTCATCAAGGGCATGTACCACGACCCCGGCGAGGAGTACACCCTCGAGTTCGACGAGTCGGTCCTCGGCCTCTACGAGGGCGGGCTGGTCGAGTACCTCGGCGTGCCCGTGGGCAAGGTGCGGAACATCCGGGTCACGGAGAGCCAGAAGGCCCTCGTCGAGATCCTCATCAACCCCGAGAAGGTGACGCTGCGCAAGGGCGTGGAGGGACAGCTCGTCCTGTACAGCATCGCCGCGGGCACCATGGCCATCAGCCTCAGCGGCGGCGAGTCCGACGGGCCCGTGCTGCCCGGCAGGAGCCGCATCCCCACCAAGACCTCCACCATTGAGGCCATCAGCTCGCAGATCACGGACATCATGGCGCAGGTCTCCGACATTGCGGACAAGGTCAGCACGCGCCTCGACGCGGTGCCCGAGGAGGACGTCCGAGAGATTGTGGGGCAGGTCAAGACCCTCCTGAAAAAGGGCGAGGGGGTCATGGACGAGGGAACGAAGCTCGCCACGGAGACCACGGAGACCGTGAAGGCCCTCCGCGAGGACGCCCGCCGCGTGGTGGACGCCCTGGAGGCGCGCAGCGCGGACCTCCAGAGCCTGGCAAAGGAGATGGAGGCCCTCGTCAAGACCGCCAACGAGAAAATGGGCGCCGTGGACGTGGCGGACACCCAGACCCGCATCCAGGACGCCCTCGACGCCG
This sequence comes from Candidatus Hydrogenedentota bacterium, assembly GCA_029554925.1. Taxonomy (GTDB): domain Bacteria; phylum Hydrogenedentota; class Hydrogenedentia; order Hydrogenedentales; family CAITNO01; genus JAAYBR01. The sequence goes on from JAKPUV010000809.1 coordinate 2,394, forward strand.
TGACCTCCCTCGCGGCCTCGGTCGAGGCGTCCATGAAGCAGCTCGACACGGTGACCAAGGACGTCCTGCACGAGACGGACAACGTGGAGCACAGCCTGCGCTCCACGATGAAGGAGCTGACCGAGGCCTTTGAAAGCCTGCGCCTCCTGATGGACCAGCTCAAGGCCGACCCGTCGCA
>JAKPUV010000810.1 GCA_029554925.1 Candidatus Hydrogenedentota bacterium
CGGAAGGGGGAGGGGGGGTCACCGGCCAAACTCGTCGTCGAGGACCGACGCGATGAACCGCTTGACGGAGATCTGGTAATAGCGGCTTTCCGGCGTGAGGATCACCCCCGTGGTGATGTCCTCGTGCCGCTCCATCTCGTCCAGTTTCCGGCTGAGCAGCTCGTCCACCGTGATGTCCACGTGCTCGACATGGAGATGCTCGGAGCTGCACTCCACGGGCTTGCCGCGAAAGCCCAGAAACCCGAAGAGCCGTCCCGACAGCTCGCGGTCCACGCCGTCCTCGCCGAAGATTTCGCCGTAGCTGGGGTTGAGGTGGGCGGGCCGTATCACGAAGCGGGGCGACACCTGCACCTTGCCGCGCACCATGAACGCGCCGCGCGACGGTTCCAGCGGCTGGCCCAGGCAGAAATAGGGCAGCTCGTGGTAGCCGCTCACAACGCCGTAGGTCGGCTTGCGGACCACCACCGTCCGGTTGAAGATGTCCCGCATTTCATCGGAGCCCAGGGGCATGAACACCGTCCTCGCTGGTTTTCCGAAGTGTACCCGCACCGCCCGCCGCCGCGCAATTGGGACCACCGGCCGCGCGCCTTTGGCGCGCATGCTATAATCGCGTTTCACGGAAACCCGCCATGCGCATCGCCTTCGCCGACATGATGTTCTCCTGGCCGCCGCACGGGGGCGGGGATGTGGACATGTTCCACGTCCTGCGCGGCGCGGCGGACATGGGGCACGAGGTGCGGCTTTTCGCCGCGCGGGACGGGGACGCCTGGGAGCGGGGGCGCATCTCCGGGGAACTGCCCTTTCCCGCGGAAACCCTCTCCTTTTCCACGGACGATTTCACCGGGCCGCGCGTGGCGGAGCGGTTTCGCGCCGCCGTGGACGCCTGGCGTCCGGACGCCGTGTTTGCGGGCCAGGGGTTTCTGATGAAGCCGTACCTGCTGGCCGTGCTGGGGGATTGGCCGCTGGTCTCGCGCTACCACGCCCACGAGGCGGCCTGCCTGCGCGACATCACGCGGTTCCTCGACGGCGCGCCCTGCCCGCGCGCGTTTCTGGAGACGCCGGACACCTGCCGCGACTGCTCGCTCCGGCGCTGGGGCGGCGCCATCCGCGGCGGCGAGACCAACGCCTGGCTCCGCGAGTACCTGGGTGCGGCGTGCTGGAAGCCGGACTACGCCGCGCTGGTGCGCGGGGCGCTGGCGCGCGTGCGGGTGGCCCTGGTCTCGACGGAGTCCATGGCGGCGGCCCTCGGCGGCCTGCCCGCCTCGGTGCGGATGGTGCCGAGTTTCACGGACCTGGACCCCTTTCTCGAAATCCCCTCCGGTTCGGTGGCGGAACCCCTGACCGTCCTCATGCCGGGCCGGGCGGAGGACCCTGTGAAGGGGTTTGCCGTGCTGGCGGAGGCCGCCGACCGCCTGTGGGCGCGCCGGCAGGATTTCCGCGTGGCGGCGACGCTGGCCCCCGGCGGCCCCGGAAAACCCTGGCTGGAGCCCCTGGGCTGGGTGGCCCACGACCAGATGCCGGCCCTCTACGCGCGCGCCGCCGTGTGCGCCGTGCCCAGCGTGTGGGAGGAGCCTTTCGGCCTGGTGGCGGTGGAGGCCATGGCGGCGGGGCGTCCTGTGGTGGCCAGCCGGACCGGCGGGCTGGCGCGCATTGTCGCGGACGGCGAGACGGGCCTGCTGACGCCCCCGGGCGACGCGGCGGCCCTCGCGGACGCGCTGGCGCGGCTGCTGGACGACCCGGCGCTGCGGGCGCGCCTCGGCGCGGCGGGCCGCGCGCGCGCCCTTGCCGACCATGCCCCGGCGCGCATCCAGGAACATCATTACCAGCCCCTGTGGGAGGAACTGCGGGGGGGGCGGCCATGAAGCGGCGCGTGGCCTTTGTGGATCTGGTGTTCAGCTGGCCGCCCAACGGCGGCGCGGACGCGGACCTTTACCATGTGATGACGGGCCTCCAGCGGGAGGGGGTGGACGTGCGCCTGTTCCTCCTGCGCGAGGAGGGCAGCCAGGAGCGCGGCGTGGTCCACGGCATGCTCCCGTTCCCCGTCACGCCGGTGTCGTTCCCCCACCACCGCCTGAACGCGGACACCGTGGCCGCGCGCTTCCGGGAGGTCGTCGCGGAATGGGGGCCGGATGTTGTGCTGCTGACCCATGGGTTCTGCCTCAAACCGCATGTCGCGCGCGCGCTGGCGGGGTTTCCCCTCGTGGGCCGGTACTACGCCCACGAACTGATGTGCGCGCGGGACGGGTTCCGCTACCGCGACGGCGCGCCCTGCCCGAACGACTTCCTGCGGACGCCCGGCGTATGCCGCGACTGCGCCGCCGAATCCCTGCGGCCCGAGATTGCCTCGGGCGAATGGCGCACCTGGGTGTCGGACTACGTCGCCGCACAGGCCTGGCGGCCCCGGTACCATGGGACCGTGACAGAGTCGCTGTCGGCCTTCCGGGAGATTGTCGTCTCCAACCGCTCCCTGCGGGAGGAACTGCTGTCCCATCACCCGGCGGTGACGGTGATTCCCGGCGGGGTGAATGGGAACACCATCCCCCGGAAAGACCCGGCGCGCGTCGGATCCGGGAAACGGGCCATCCTCATGACGGGCCGCGTGGAGGACCCCCGCAAGGGGCTGGACGTGCTGCTGGCGGCGGGGGAGCTGCTCGCGCGGAAACGGGACGATTTCGAGATCCGCGCCACGCACTACGATCTGCTGTCCGGCGGAAAGCCCTGGTACCGCCCCTTGGGATGGATGTCCCATGCGGAGGCTCTCTCGCTGTACCAGGGGGCGGACATCGCCGCCGTGCCGTCGCTCTGGCGCGAGCCCTTCGGGCTCGTGGCCGTGGAGGCCATGGCGGCGGGCCTCCCGGTGGTGGCATCGGACACGGGCGGCCTGTCGGACATCGTGCGCCCCGGCGAGACGGGACTCCTCGTGCCGCCGGGGGACGCGGAGGCCCTTGCGGCGGCGCTGGAGACCCTGCTGGACGACGACGCGCTGCGCGCGCGCATGGGAGCCGCGGGCCGCATCCAGGCGGAGACCGAGCATGACTGGCAGGGCGTGATCCGGCGGCATTACCTGCCGCTGCTGGAAAGGGTGGCCGATGGACGGTCCTAAGCGCATAGGCCTTTTCTACAGCCTCGGCCCCCATTTCGTCCGCGCCCTGCGGCAGGTGCGCGCCGCGCACCCCCATGCCCGCATCACCGCCATCGTGCCCCCGGGCTTCCCCAAAGCCATGCTGGAACACGCCGACGACTGCCTTACCGTTCCGCCCCCGCCCCACGGGCTGCGCAACGCCGCCGCGCTGGCGCGCGTGCTCCGCGAGCAGCGTTTCGACCGGCTGGTGGTCCTGTTCGACAGCCCGCGTCTGCGGGTGCTCGCCCGGCTGAGCGGGGCGCGCGAGCGCTGGTGCTGCGGCCCAGACGGTCGCCACGCCGCGCTGGAGGGGGGCGTCCTCGGCGCCCTGCTCCGGGGTCTGGGCCGGAAGGTCCGGGGTCACCTCACCTGGGCGCGCATCTGGCTGGAAATCCGGCTGTCGCGGGGGCGGTAGCCGGGCCGTCGGCGCGCGGCGCTTGCACCGGCGGCGCGGGCAGGGTATGCTTTGGCGCGTCCGGGGCGGCGTTCGACCGCCCCGCCGGAACCTCTTTACCATGGACACACCGAAAAAACAGGTCCCTCCCAGCCGCAGGGATTTCCTGCGGCGGACGGCGGCTGTCGCCGGGGCGGCGGTGTTTCCGATG
>JAKPUV010000834.1 GCA_029554925.1 Candidatus Hydrogenedentota bacterium
CCCCGCGCTCCAGGCGCTCGCGGAGCAGGGGGATGATCACCGTGCGCGGGAGGATGTGCTGCTGCTGGAAGCGCACGTCGTTGGACGCGGTGTTCGCCGCCGTGCCCACGATGAAGTTGACGCGGTCGGCGTTCTCCATGAGGGCGCACAGCTCCGAGACGCCCGAGGGGCTGATCCGCCGCTCCGGGGAAACGTCCAGGATGTTGTGCGCCTGGTTCATGGTCACCGCGCCCTCCGTCACCAGGTCCACGCCGTCCAGCGCCCACGCGGGCGGGTCCACCGCGCCGGGCGCGCGCGGCAGCAGCCGGGGCTCGCGCCCCGTCACCCGCGCCACAATGGACGCCGTGGTGCCGCCGCTCACGACCCGGTGCCCCGCCATCCCCAGGAAGCGCTCCACCACCTCGCGGTCCCGGGCGGTGTCCGCCGGGGGGCCCGTCAGGATGTTCAGCACAATGCCCCGGCGCACGCGGCACAGCACCGCGGTGGCGTCGTCGCGGGGCCCCGCGCCGCAGAGTTCATCGGCGCGGGCGCACACCGCCGCGGACAACTCTGCGGGGGGCACGCCCCGGATCACCGCGTCGGACAGAAAACGGCACAGCCCGGCCACGCCCCAGCCGCCATGCAGTCCCGCGCCGCGCCCCGCCTCGGTGACCCCGTCGGACACCAGCACCAGCGCCTCCCCCGGTCCGAGGCGGCAGTCGGCCTCCCCCGCCGCGCCCTCCAGGCCGTCAAGCCGCCGGACCGGCAGGCTTTCGGCGCCCACGGGGGACAGCCGCAGTGGCGGAGGGGTGTCATAGGTGAGCACGGTGGCGCGGCCGGCGGGCGAGAGGCGCGCCACGGAGAAGGCGGCATAGGGGAGCCCGGGCCGGCGGGCGGCGTCCATGGCCGCCGCCGCCGAGCGGAAAGCGTCGCGGAGCGACCATCCGGCCAACAGGTGGCCCTTCAGGAGGGATGCGCAGAAGTTCGCCGAGATGTTCGCCCGCGGCCCCGAGCCCATGCCGTCGGCGCAGACCACCCAGGCGGCCTCCGGGGCGCGGAACGACTCCACCACGTCGCCGCAGACCCCGCCGGGGGTCTTCGGGGTCTGGTGGGGAAAGATGTCCGCGTGCAGGTAGGGCATGTCACGCGCCGCCTTCGGGATCCCGCCGCGCCCCGGCGAGGGTCATCAGGTGGCGCACCAGCTCCTCGCTCTGGGCGGTGCTCGCGCCGAGGAAGCGCGCCAGCTCCTGGGCCATGCCGAGCTGGTGGTCGAGCAGTTCCTTCGCCTTGCGGGCGGTTTCGGCGCGCAGCCGCTCCAGCGACTCCTCGGAGGCGGCGGTGCGGGTGATGTCCACGAAGATGCCGACGATCTGCCGGTCCTCCGTGAGGGGGTAAACCAGCTCGTGGCACACCTTGTGGTAGTTCTCGTGGCGGACCGTCTGCTCCACGGGCTCGCCGGAGGCCAGCACCCGCTCGAAGGGCTCGGCGTCCATGAGGCAGGACACATGGCGCCCCAGCACGCCGTCGCCGCACTGGAACAGCCGCCGGAAGGCCGGGTTCACGCCCAGCACCTTCAGTTCACTGTCCACGATCAGCACCCCGTTCGGGGTCGTCTCGATGATGCGGTCGCCCCGCTGCTCCGCCAGCCGCCGCATGTGGGGGATGCACATCTCCGGCGCGGCCATGCCCGACAGCACCGCCTCGGCATGCTCGCGGCAGGAGCCGTAGCCGCAGGCCCCGCAGTTGAGCCGGTCCTCCTCCGCCTCCTTGCCCAGCGCCCGGAGCACCCCCTCCACATCGGCCTCCGGGAACACCTCGCGCGGTCCGGGAACGGCCGCGTGGGCGGCCGCGCCGCGCGCGCGGACGGCGGCGGGCACCGGGGCCGCGGGGTCTGCCGCCGCGCCGGGATGGCCGCCCGCATAGTCCAGCACCGCCGTGCGGCGGGCGAAGGGGTTGTCCGGCGCGGGCATGCCCGGGCCGTTCACGCAGCCCTGCGCGCAGAAGAGGGGCTCCAGCACCACCGGCCGGTCCGTGCGGCGCAGGGCGTCGAGCGCCGCCTCCAGGTCCGCCGCCCCGCTCACGGCAATGACCTGCGTGTCCAGCAGGTCGGTGGCCAGCCCCGCCGTGCGGGCGAGTCCGCCGGGCACGGGGAAAAAGCGCGACTCGCCCGGGGGCGTCTCATCGAAGGCTCCGGGGGGGCAGTCCGCCAGGGCGATGTCCCGCTGGGCGAGCCAGTCGCACATCTCGCCAAAGGTCAGCACGCAGTCCACGTCGCCCGCGAGTTCCGGGCGCTCCGCCTCCGCCTTCTTGGTCACGCAGGGGCCGAAGAAGAAGACCTTGGTGTCCGGGCCATGGCGCTCCTTGAGCAGTCGGGCGTGGGCGATCATGGGCGACGCCACCGGTGCCAGCCGCGACGCCAGGTCCGGCGCGTACTGCTCGATGTGGGCGACCACGGCGGGGCAGGCCGTGCAGATCGTCTGCCGCCCCGGATGGGCCCGCACATGGGCCCCCGTGAGCGCCGCCGACTCAAAGGCCCCCACCGCCGTCTCGCCGACATGGTCGAAGCCCAACCGGCGCAGCGCGGCCGGCAGGCGGTCGCGGTCCTCCGGACCAAACAGCGCCGCGAAGGACGGCGCCACGCTGGCCGCCTTCGCCCCCGGCCCCGCCATCAGGCGCTCGGCGCGGTCGAGGTCGCGCCGGTACTGTTTCGCGTGCTGGGGGCACTCGCGGATGCAGGTGCCGCAGGCGATGCAGCGGTCCGCGTCCACATAGGCCTGCCCGTCCACCACGCGGATCGCCTTCACGGGGCAGGCCCGCAGGCAGCGGTAGCAGTCGCGGCAGCGGGCCGTGTGGGTGAAGACCACCTGGCCGGGCCGCCGTTGCCATTTTTTGGGGGGCATGGGGGGCGCCTTTCCCGCGCGCGGGGCGCGCTATAAAGAAATTTTTCTCTATTATAGCGCCCCCGCGCCCGGACTGTCAACCCGCCCGGTCAGGGCGCATCCCCGGGACCGCACGCCGCCTCGCGGAAGAAGCGCGCCAGCGCCGCGCGCAGCGCGTCCTCGTCCGGGGGTGTCGCGGCGGCCAGCGCGGCCAGAGCGGCCGTGTCCACAGTGCGGTAGACGCTGTCGAAAGCGCGCCGCTCCACATCGGCGAGAAGGCGCCGGACAGCCTCGGCAGGCACGCCGACGGGCCAGAGATCCTCGTGCCGCCGGAGAAAGGCGGTGATGCGCCTCAGCGGCGTGAAATGGCGGTTGAGGATCCCGCCGTCCTGAAGGGCGGCGAAGCGGACAATCAGCGTTGCCAGCCGGACGAGCACCAGGCGGGCGGTGCGGGCGGAAAATCTCCCCCCCGGCAGGGGGAACGCCGCCGAGTCCTCGCACAGACAGAAGTCGGCGGAGACATGCCGCATGCGCACGCCAGGAGCAGCAGACAGGCAGGCGCGGATCGCGCCCGGCATCATCGGCGTCGCGCACACGGAGAGGTCCGACGGGTCGCCGAAGTAGGCGTTAAAGGCGGCGTCGCCGGGCATTCCGGTGGCCACAACGCGGGTTTCAGGCACCTCGCCGGGCCGGTCGCCCGCGCGCCGCACCACGGACACGAGGGACAGGGCGCGGCTGGCGAGGCCATACTCGCTTCCGAGGGCCTCCAGCCGCCGGGTGAGGCGCTGGGCCTTGCGGGAGCCCTCCGGCGCGTCCCCGAAGAGCGCGTCCGTGTCCGTCACAAGCCGCGCGCCCTGCACCAGCTTGAGGGCCTCGCCCAGGGGGGACTCCCCCACCCTGACGGGGATGTCGAGGCCGCCGCCGTCCCAGGTTACGGACAGCGTTCCGTCCCCCAGCCCGTCGCACGCGCCGAACAGCACCCACGGCTGGCCCTCGCGGACCGCGTCGGCGGGTTCGGGAAGCCATTCGGCCTGCTTCAGCCCCTTCGCCGCGCACCGGACGTTGGCCGCGAGCACCGCGCCGACGCCCCGGAACAGGGCCAGCACCCCCGCCGCCACATCCTCGCGGGGACCGAGGAAGCGCCCCACCCCGCCGCTCTCGCGGGCCAGCAGCGCCAGCATGCGGTCCTGGCTGGCGCTGCCGATGCCGAGACAGTGGACCCGCGCGCCGCACGCGCGGACCCGCGCCAGCAGGTCGTCGCCGCCGAAGACCTCGCCGTCCGTGACGAGCAGCAGGTCGCCGTCTTTTCCGATCATCTTCGCGGCGGCCCCCACGCCCGCGGCCAGCTCGGTCCCCCCCGCCGCCTCCACAGCCCCCACAAAGGCCCGCGCCGCCGACAGGTTTTCCGGCGTGGCCGGCAGCAGCTCCGGACGGAACGGCCTCACCCGGCTCTCGAACAGCACAATGCCGAACCGGTCTTCCGGACGCAGGGCCTCAAGGCACGCGCAGACCGCCGCCTTGGCCTGCTCCAGCCGGACGCCGTCCATGGACCCCGAGTGGTCCAGCAGAAACACCACCCGTTTCGCCGGGCGTTCGGGACGGCCAAAGCACCCCGACGGAACGACCGCGGCAAAGCGGCCCCGCCCCGCACCATCCACCCCCGCGAAGACCGACGGCCGCCCGGCGGCCGACCCCCGTGTCTCCAGCACCACGTCGCGGTTGGGCAGGTCGCCCGCCGTCGCCAGGCGCACCCGCAGCCCGCCGTCCGCGCCCGCCCCCACCGACACAGGATGCGACGGGCACACCAGCTCAGCCCCCTGGGGTGCGGCGACATTCAGGTCGAAGGACACGCCGTGCAGGCCCTCGGCGTCCGCCTTCCAACGGGGCAACACCACGTCGCCGAACAGCTCCTCCGGAAGGGAGATTTCGCCCGCGCCGTCATCGGCCACGCCGCAGGCCGCCCGGGCATGGTAGCCCGGCGCCAGGGTGAAGGGAAAGCGGAACCGGAACCCATCGTCGTGGAACTCCACCCCCGCAGCGATCTCCAGGAAAACCGTCACCGTCTCGCCCGGACGGATGTTCCCCACGTTCAGGTTGGTCACGCCGTCCTGATAGGTCTGCGCGAGGGCGGACAGGCTGCCGCGCTCGATCCCGCGCTCGTAGGTCTCCCGCGCCTTCGCCGTCGGCCGCAGCTCCGACTCCGCCTCGAACCTGTCCCCCGTGATGCGGAACCGCCGCAGCGCCGCGTCGCGCGGCAGCGCGAAGGCGTAAATCATCTCCAGCGGCTTCTTCTCCTCCGACCGGAACACATGGCGCACCACCAGCCGCGCCCCCACCGGCAGCACCGTCCCCGTCAGCAGCAGGTCCTGCATGCCCAGTTTCACCGGGCCGCCCTTCCCGTACACCCCGAACCCGCTGATTTCACCCCCGTCATGCCTGGTCATCTTCTGAACCCTCCTGTGCGCCAACGTTCACGAGCCGGCTGAACTCCTCTATCGCACGCCGCAGCGCGCGCAGACGCCGCGGACCAAAGCCCTCCTTCACCGACACCCGCACCCCCGGCGCGATGTCCAGTTCCCGCCACACCGCCCCCTCCGGGGCCTCCGCCGCCGGGGATGGATCCGCCCCCGCGCCCTCCAGC
>JAKPUV010000849.1 GCA_029554925.1 Candidatus Hydrogenedentota bacterium
GGCGACGCGTCCGGCGTGGTGCCCGCGTTTTCCCGCATCGTGCCGCTGGTGAACGAGCGGCTGTGGGAGGACGCGGCCTACACCGACGCGGCCCTGCCCGTGTCCCTCGCCGAGATCAACTCCGTCAAGCGCGTGGCCCAGCTGGTCCTGCGCGGCGGGGTGCTGCCCAACCTGCCCGAGCGCGACGGCTACGACAACGACGGCGACGGCGGCTACATCGCGAAGGACAGCACGGCGGCCTATCCGTCCGCCGACGGCGCCATCCTGCGCCGCTACATCCGCGGCGCCCTCGACAAGGACATGGTGGACAACGACTACAACGCGCTTGTGGACGAGAACGGCGGGGAGTATCTCAACGGGGCGGTGTGGGAGCACGCCAACCCCTACCTCAGCGAGGGCGTGGACGAGGGCAGGATGACCATCGCCTACGCCGGCCAGCGCCCCCGCGTCCAGGGCCCCGGCTCCTTCGAGACGGGCATCTTCCCCGTGGCCTATGTGCCCCAGGTCGGCTCCTACGTCACCTGGGAAAACGACCCCGCCATCTTCGGGTTTGAGCCGTTCAGGCTCGGGTTTGACTACGCCGGATACGGTTTTACCCTTGACAACTATGCCATCCCCGGTGTGGCCGCCACGGATTCCCCGGAGTGGGCGGCCTTTGTGGAGCGGCGGTGGAATCCCGGCGACAACGTCATCGTGACGCTGTATGTCGGCGAATCCGCCTACGGCCGCGTGGCCGACCAGGCCACCTATCGCGAGTACGACGTCGTCAACCGCACGGTGGACGACATTGTGGAGTCGCCCTACTACGTGGACGGCTACAACAACCACGACGGCGCCGGCGTTTGGCTGGGGGCGGAGGGCGGCACGCCCTTCGACAACTTCCGCAACCGCGTCGCCCTGGGGCCGGGCCGCCTGAGCTACTGGCCGCCGGACCAGATGGGGCTTGACTTCTACCGCGCCCTGGAGCGCAAGCACCCGCTGTACGCGGGCGACCGCTTCGGCACGAGCAACCGCTGGGAGCCGACCGACGGCGCCTATGACGACTGGGCCGACAGCCCCGCGTGGTAC
>JAKPUV010000854.1 GCA_029554925.1 Candidatus Hydrogenedentota bacterium
CCTGGAGGCCAGCGCCCCGGCGGCGTTCGCGTAGCGCAGGGTTTCGCGCATGCGCGCGGGGTCCCACCGCAGGGCGAGGGCCGCCGTGAAGGCGTCGCCCGCCGCCGTGGTGTCCACGGCCTCCACGGGGAACGCGGGCACGTGCAGCTCGCCCGTCGGCCCGAGGTAATACGAGCCGCGGTCGCCGAGCTTGAGGACCACGTGGTCCACGCCCATGTCGAGCAGCTCCTGGGCCGCCTTGTGCACCCCCTCCATCGTGTCCACGGCGATGCCCGTGAGCGTCTCCGCCTCCGTCTCGTTCGGCGAGACGATGTCCGCCAGGCGAGCATTTCGGGGGAGAGGTTGCGCGCCGGGCCGGCGTCGAGGATGGCGAGGGCGCCGCACTCGCGGGCCATGCGCAGGGAGGCCTCGACGGTGCCCAGGGGGGTCTCCAGCTGGAGCAGGACGGCGTCGGCGTGCTGGAACACCTCGCGGCGCTCGAGGACGTCGGAGGCGCGCAGGCAGAAATTGGCGCCCGAGGCCACCACGATGCTGCTTTCGCCCGCCTCGCCCACGAGGATCATCGCCACGCCCGTCGGCGCGTCGGAAACCGTGCGCACATGCGACACGTCCACGCCGGAGGCGGTGAGGTTGTCCAGCTGCTGGCGGCCGAACAGGTCGTCGCCCAGGCAGGCGATGAGCGAGACCTCGCCGCCGAGCCGCGCCGCGGCCACCGCCTGGTTCGCGCCCTTGCCGCCCGAAACGGTCTGGAACGACTGGCCGATGACCGTCTCCCCGGAGCGGGGCATGCGGGAAACCCGCAACACCAGGTCCATGCTGGAACTTCCGACCACCAAGACCTTTCTCGCGTCCATGATGCCGTTCCTTCCACCCGTTGCGCCGTGCGGCCCGCGGCAAGCAGCCCCCTCCTTGCCGTGAAGGGATTATAGCAACCGGACTCCCCCGCCGCAATGCGCCGCACTCCAGGGCGCTCCGAGCGCATGCCCTGCGGCCCGCACCCCCTGGGACCGCCAGGCTCAGGCCTGGCGCCGCGGAAGGAGACGCGTCACGCCTGCCGGGTTTGGGCGTACCGGAAGCCCCGCCACGCGACGCGTAAGAGGAGCCAGACCAGCAGCAGAACCAGAAACCCCGCCCACCCGTCATGCTTTCTGCCTTCGGGATATCCCAAAAGGTAGGCGATCAGGAGGGGCGTCGTTATCAGCGAGGGGACGCAGGCCTCGAGCACCGCGTCCAGCAGCGCGCGGCCCTCGGGGGCGTCCGCCCCGGCCCAGCGCCGCCGCCAGACGAATTCCACCAGCGCATAAACCCCCGCAACGACCACGAGGAGCGCGCCGCAGACCGCCAGCACGCCAGGCGGTGCGCCGTTGGTCGCGATCAGACCCATGGTGCAGACTCCGCCAACCACCAAGGCGGCCATTCTTATTTTTGTCTTCATGTCTGTTCTCCTCTCTTGCCCAAGAAACTCTTTGATTGTATCACGCTCTTCTTCAACCGTCTGCCCGGCGCCCGGTCTGGAAGGCGGCAGCAAGCTGCCGCACTCCAAGGCGCTTCGCGCGTCTGTTCGCCCCGGTCACTTTTCACGGCCCCGGATGCCTCTCTCACCGTGCCGTCATCTGCGCTCCTCTGCGTCATCTGCGGATGAACGCTTCCTCCTCCTACTCCTCCATCTTCTTCTGCACTATCGGACTGGGGATGCGCAGTTCCGCGCGGACCTCCGGCGGGGCGACGGTGAAGGTCATGTCGCCCTCGTGCCACCAGCTGTCCATCTCCCCGCCGCCGTCGTCCTTGAGGTTCTGGCCGTAGGAATACACCACGAACTCGCCGTCCTCCCGGACTTGGCGCGCGACGTGGCGACCCTGTCTTTCCGGTCCCGTGGGCACGAGATCGCCCGCCTTCCGGACTTTGTAGGTGACGGGGTTGCTCTTGTTCCAGGGGTCCACGGGCACCCGGTCGAGGAAGGTGGGCACCAGCTCCTCCAGCCGCTCCGGCAGACGGCCGTTGGCCAGCCGGAACCGCTCCACGGCGGCGGCGGTACGCGCCAGGCCGATCTGCGTGCGGATGCGCCACTCCGCCTCGAAGGCGCGCGCCAGGGCGGGCAGGGTGATGTAGGCGATGGTCGCGCGCGCGGCGAGCATGTCCGACTCTGGAAGCGACAGCCCGTCCGGGACGTTCCCCCGCGAGCGCTTCAGGCGGGCGATGAAGTCTTGCAGCACCCCGTCGGCGCTGCGCTCCTCCAGCAGGCCCATGCGGCTGTTTATAGACCAGCAGGTGACGAGGGCGCCGACCTCCGACATGCCGGAGAATCCCTCGCCCACGCCGGTGCCCAGGCTTTGCCAGTAAAGGAGGGTGTCGCCCCCAACCGGACCGGGCACGCCCCGCAGCCGGTCGAGCGGTATGCGGGGAAGCCGCACGCTTTCCGCCCGGATTCTGGAGAGCGCCATCATTTCCGGCGCCGGAAGGTTCATGATGTACTCGGCCAGCAGGGCGCGGCGGAACATGGGTTCCCGGTCCATCGGCGGCACGGCGGCGGCCAGCCCCTCCTGGAGCCGGAGCAGGTCGGCGTCGGTCAGGTCGGCGCGGTTCAGCGCGGTCTCGGAGGCACCGACCGCAATGCCGAGGATGGCCGCCCGCACAAGCTGCGAGATGAGCAGGGGCTCCTCCGCGAGGGAGTGGGCCATGGGGACAATGTCCAGGGCCGCCGTGACGGCGTCGCCGCCCCGGTTGTCCATCGCGGCCAGCAGGGACTCCACGGCGAGGACGCGCGCGAGCTGGCGCATCCTGGCCAGATGCGGAAGCAGCACGCTGAAGCCCGCGCTCAGGTTCACATCGTGGCGGCCCTCCGTGAGGCCGGACCGCGCCGCGGCGTGCAGCGCCGCCGCCGTCGGCGCGCCCACCTTGGCGTACCACTCCCGCGTGTTGGCGAGCACGTCTTCCTCCACGGGCTTCCGCCGTTCCAGGGTGGCCTCGCCGACGATGAGCGTGCGCTGCATCCGTTCCGGGTTCTCCACGGAGTGCTCCGCGTCACGGGGCAAATTGTCCGCCGCCGCCTTCACATACAGCTTGGCGAGGTTTTTTTCCGGCGGCACGGGGGGATACCACGCGTTCAGGGCCTCCCAGCTCGTGGGCAGGCCGCGCTCCCGCAGCAGGGTCTTCCACGCGGGGTCCGCGGGCCAGCGCATCCACGCCAACAGGCCGAACAGAAGCACCACCCCCACCGCGCGCCGCAGGCGGGCCGGACGGGGCTCCCCGGCGGCGAAGCGGGCATGCTGCGCCGGGTTCTCGCGGTCCATGCGCGTACGGAACCCCTCGCGGCCGAGGGTCAGTGTCACCACGGGCCACGGCAGCACCAGCGCCGCCCCGAAGGCGAGGCACAGGAACGCGGCGCTCCGCGCGTCCGTGCCGTTCAGCCCCAGGGAAAAGGGATACAGCCCGACGGCCAGCGCCGCCCACAGGGCCAGCATGACCGCCGCGCGGCGCGGCGCGAGACGCCCCATCCGGACCCCCGCCGCCGCCGTGACCGGCAGGCCGACCACGGCCAGCACCATCAGGAAGAACGGGGTGCGGTCCAGCGCCCAGTTCACGGCGTGCCGGAGATCCCGGTTCACCGTCAGGCGCCACATCAGGTCGGACCGGTCCTGGAAAAGCGACACGATGAGGTATCCCACGACGCCGACAACCAGCACGGGCAGGAGCAGGCGCGTGGGCAGGTGCATAACCAGCCACGCCGCCGCCGCCGCGAGGAGGAAGGGAGCGAAAAGGATCACCGCCACCTCGCGCGGACTGGTCGCGCCCGATCCGAGCCCCTCCCAGAAGAGCCGGGGCACCAGTGTGCCGTCGGCGAACAGGAACGTTGCCGTGTGCAGCACCCAGATCAGGCCGACCGCCACGGCCAGGTTCGCCAGCGCGGCCATCATCCGCGCCCGCGCCACCTCCGCCCGCGGCACGGGCAGCCGCATGTCGAAGTCCGCCCGCCGGATCTTCCGGGGACGGTTGCGCCAGGTCATGCGCAGGTTCCACACGAAGGCCGCCGCCAGCAGCCCCAGCAGGGGCGCGAAGACGGTGAGCTGCATGAGCCGGCCTCCCGTGGGGCCCGCCAGCACCATGACCCCGGCGAACACCGCCGTGAAC
>JAKPUV010000751.1 GCA_029554925.1 Candidatus Hydrogenedentota bacterium
GGGTATACTGCGCCGGAGCCGCGCGGTACGCGCGCGGCCCGGTTTGCCCGGCCCAATGGAACCCGTTTTCCGCACAGGAGGAATCCCCATGACCCCGTCCGCCCTTCTCGTTGTCCTGCTGGGGGGCCTTTCCCTCGCCGCACCGGCGGAGCCCGCCGCCTTCGTGTCCGCCGCGCCCGTGTGGGCCGAGGGCCGCGAAACGGAGATCAACCTGCAGATGGGGTTCCGGGCGGTGCTGGACCTGTCCGCCGAACAGGCGCAGGCGGCGGACCTCGCCCTGCGCGCCACGGGCAGCACGCTGTACCGCTGCTTTGTCAACGGCGAATTCCTGGGCTACGGCCCCGCGCGGGCGGGGCGCGGACAGTACCGCGTGGACGCGTGGCCCCTGGCGGGCCGCGTGCGCGCGGGCCGCAATGTGGTGGCCGTGGAGGTCGCCGGGTACAACACTAACAGCTATTACGTCCTCGACCAGCCGTCGTTCCTCCAGGCCGAGGTGGTGGCCGGCGGCCGGGCGCTCGCATGGACGGGCGCCGACGGCGCGGGCGGATTCCCGGGCGCGGTCATCACGGAGCGCGCGCAGAAAGTCCAGCGGTACAGCTTCCAGCGGCCCCAGATCGAGGTGTGGCGCCTCGCCCCCGAAACCTTCGCGTGGCGCGCCGACCCGGACGCGGCCTTTGCCCCGGTGAAATGCGCCGCCCTCGCCCCGCGTCCCCTCCTGCCGAGGGGGGTGCCCTATCCCAAATTCACGGTCCACCCGGCGGAGAAGGTCTGCGCGTGGGGCGTGATGGGGCCGCACGAGCCGAAAAATTACTGGAAGGACCGGAGCCTGGTGAACATCGGCCCGGAACTCAAGGGATACCCGGAGAACGAGCTGGAAACCGTCCCCTCGATGGACCTCCAGCGGCTGAAGACGGCGAAGATCGAGCCCAAGGACGAGGCCGGGGCGGTGATCCGGCTGGACGCGGGGAACTTCGCCATCGCCGATTTGGGCGTCAACCTGAGCGGGTTCCCCCGCATGAAGGTGCGCTGCGCCCGGCCGGCGCGGCTGTATGTGCTGTTCGACGAGGCCCTGACCCGGGGCGACGTGGACTGGAAGCGCCTGGGCTGCGTGAACGCCCTCACCTTTGACCTGCAGCCGGGCGACCACGCGCTGGAGGGCTTCGAGGCGCACACCATGCGTTACATGAAACTCTACTCCCCCGACGGCGGGGTGGAGATCGGCGACTGCGGCCTGCGGCTCTACCAGAACGACGACACGGACCGCGCCGCCTTCCTGGCCTCCGACCCGCGGATCAACGAGCTGTTCGAGGCGGCCCGCACCACCTTTGCCCAGAACGCCGTGGACGTCTTCATGGACTGCCCCCACCGCGAGCGCGCCGGGTGGCTGTGCGACTCCTTCTTCACGTCGCGGACGGCGCTGATGCTCAGCGGCGACACGCGGGTGGAGCGCAACTTCCTGGAGAACTTCCTGCTCGCCGACTCCTTCCCCCACCTGCCCCAGGGCATGCTGCCCATGTGCTACCCCGCGGACCACAACGACGGCGTCTT
>JAKPUV010000863.1 GCA_029554925.1 Candidatus Hydrogenedentota bacterium
ACGCCCAGCGCCCCCGCGCCGCCCAGCAGCGCGCACAGAAGGCCGAGACCGGCCCCGCCCGCCGCAGGCAGCCGGGGCGCCTCACCCTTGGACACCACCAGATTCACCGCCACGCCGACGGGCACCTCCGTGCCGGCGGGGGAAATCTGGGAGAGCACCGTGCCCGCGGGGAAGGTGCTGAACTCCTCCGTCACCGTGCCGAGCACAAGCCCGGCGGCCTCCAGGGCGGCCTGGGCCTCGGCCTGGGTCATGCCGATCACCTCCGGCGTCGGGACGGTGGCGCCGCCCACGAGAATGACGATCTCCGTGCGGGCGATTTCAACGCCCCCCGAGAAGGCCGCCAGATACACGTTGTACATGCCCGGCACATCCGGGTCGAAACCGGAGTAGTTGCCGAATCCGAAGGCGCGCAGGTCCATGTTGATGAACTCGTAGTTCGCCGTGTTCTGCGCGATGTTCATCGTGCTGATGGCGTTCATGTAATCCGGCACCGTCGTTGCCATAATGCCCGGATTCACCTGTGAATAGAGGCCAAACGCGTGGTCAGGCACCGCAATCTGGAAAAAGAGGCTGTTGGCGTTGATCAGGTCGAACTTAAGCCAGTTGCCGGTTCCGGCAGAGGGGTCGAAGTCCGCGCCCATCTCGTAGGTGAGGTCGGAAAGCACCGTCTCCGGCGTGTCGTCCCGGTCCGCGTGGTCCGTGTTGATGGAGAAGGTGACGGACCACACCGGCGTCGTCTCCGAGGCCCAGTCCGGGTGCGGAAGCGCCAGATTTGGCGTGCCTGTCGGAAAGCTGTACGTGCCGTCCCCGTTGCTGTTGAAGATGCTCGTGGGCTGGTTGTTCACCCCGAAACGGAGCTGCGCACGCAGGGCCAACTCCACCCCGTTGCTCCGGTCCACGGTGAACCCCCCGTTCGTCCCCCCGCCGAACAGCATGGTGGTGCCGCTGTAGGTGGCGGTGTCATCGTAGGTGATGACCGCAGACGCCTGCGGGACTCCCTCCACGAAAACCAGCAACGCAACAAAACCCACTGCCGAGAAAAACTGTCTACCGCTCACTGCTCTTAACACCCCGCTGTTGTGGGGCGCGCCGCCATGCGGCCCGCCCGCTTGCGGTCCCCGCGGAAAACAAGTCCCCCTGGACTCTCCGCCAGAACCGTGCGCCAAAAGCCCTTGCACCCGGCACCCAAGACCTGAATAACTCAAATATAACACGATCTCCCCCCCCGCGCAAGCCCTTTTCGCAAAAAAAAACTCCCTGCAACAGACAAATTCTTGTTGACAACGGTTCTCATTTGTATGCAAAGCGAAATACAGCAACGGGAGATTGATCTGGCGAAATGAATGCGGGGCCATGGTTGACTCCGGAACTTCCCGGGACTATCATCAGACTGTTCCCTCAACCTGTGGAAAGGACAACGGCCCATGGAGACCACGATGCAGCGGCGGG
>JAKPUV010000870.1 GCA_029554925.1 Candidatus Hydrogenedentota bacterium
CGCGAACCAGGTATCGGACCTGACGCCCCTTGCCGCGCTGGTGAACATGAAGGAAATGATGTTCACCGACAACCTGATCACGGACCTGTCACCGCTGGCCGGACTGACGGGCCCCGCCACCCTGTACCTCTCGAACAACCCTCTCTTCACAGAAGTGTGCGAGACACAGATTCCCGACCTGGAAGCGCGCGGCGTGACCGTGTCCCACGACGCCTGCATTGCCCCGGCGGCCGTTCCCGACCTGGCGGACTTGACCCAGGCCGGGGCGGAAACCGCCCTCACGGGCGCGGGCCTGGTTCTGGGCGCGGTGACAGAGTCCTTCAGCGGCACGGTTCCGGCGGGCCAGGTGGTCAGCCAGAACCCGGCGGCGGGCGCGCTGGTGGCCCCGGGGTCGGCGGTGGACGTGGTGATTTCGAAGGGGCCGTCGGCCTTCGTTCCGGATGTGACATGGATGCTTCCGGCGACGGCCGAATCGGCGCTGACCGGTGCGGGTCTGGTTGTCGGCACGGTGACGCAGGCCAACAGCGACACGGTTCCGGCGGGCCAGGTGGTCAGCCAGAACCCGGCGGCGGGGGCGGAAGTGGCGGCGGGTTCGGCGGTGGACTATGTGGTGAGCCTGGGTTCGGCGCCCGTGAATGTCCCCGACGCGGCGCTCGCCGCGGCCATCCGCTCCACGCTGGGCCTGGCCGCGGACACCCCGCTGACCGGGGCGGACCTGCTTGCCCTCGCCAGTCTCAACGGCAACAACACGGGCATCGCCGATCTGACGGGTCTGGAGCGCGCGCTGAACCTGGCGAACCTGTACCTTGCCAACGACGCGGTCACGGACTTGACGCCCCTGGCCGGCCTGACAAACCTGACCGTTCTGGGCCTGCACAACAACCAGGTCACGGACCTGACGCCTCTTGCCGGTCTGGTGAACATGGTTGAGCTGTATCTCCAGTCCAACCAGATCACGGATGTGACACCGCTGTCCGGACTGTCCACGCTCCTGGTGCTGGACCTCGGCGTTAACCAGATTGTGGACGTGGCGCCGCTGTCCGGACTGACGGGCCTCACGGAACTGGACCTCTTCGACAACCAGATCGTGGACGTGACGCCGCTGTCCGGAATGACGGGGCTTGCCATTTTGAGCCTGTACACCAACCAGATCGCGGACGTGGCGCCCCTGTCCGGACTGACAGGCCTGGTCAACCTGCTGCTTCAGGACAACAAGATTGCGGACGCGGCGCCGCTGGCCGCGCTTGCGAAGCTCTCCTTCCTGTCCCTCGACTGGAACCAGCTCACCACCGTGGCCCCGTTGGCGGCGGGAACCGTCTTCACGGAGGCGGCCAGCCCGCCGACCCTCTCGTTGATGGCCAACCCCCTTTTCCCCGACGTGTGCGACACGCAGATCCCCGCGCTGGAAACGCGCGGCGTAACCGTGATCCATGACCCCTGCATCGTTGTCGCGACGGTTCCCGACGTGGCCGGCCTCGCCCGGTCCACCGCGATGACCGCCATCGGCAACGCGGGGCTCATGGTTGGGGCGGTGACGGAGTCCGCCAGCGAGACCGTGCCCGCCGGACGGGTGATCAGCCAGAACCCGGCCCCGGGCACGGTGTTGGCGGCGAATGCGCCGGTGGACATCGAGGTGAGCCTCGGCCCGGCGCTGGTGACCATGCCCGACGCGAATCTCGCCGCGGTCATCCGCTCCACGCTGGGGCTGGCCGCGGACACGCCGCTGACCGGAGCGCACCTGCTGGCCCTGACAGACCTCGACGGCGACAACTCGGCCATCGCCGACCTGACGGGCCTGGAGCACGCGGCAAACCTGGGCTACCTGCGCCTGGGCGGCAACCAGATCACGAGCCTCGCGCCGCTGGACGGATTGACAGCCATTTGGTTTCTGGTCCTGTACGAGAACCAGCTCACAGACCTGTCCCCGCTGGCGGGAATGACGGCCATGAACACCCTGAACATCCACTCGAACCAAATAGCGGACCTGACGCCCCTCGCCGGTCTGGTGAACATGAAAGAGATGATGTTCAACTACAACCTGATCACGGACCTGTCGCCGCTGGCCGGACTGACGGGCCCCGGCGCCGCCCTGTACCTCTCGGGCAACCCGCTTTCCACCGACGCGTGCGGCGCGCAGATTCCGGCGCTCCAGGCCGCCGGGGTGGCCGTCACGAGCGACTGCCCCTGACCCGTCCCCGATCCTGTGATCCGGCGGCGCGGACTTTCGGGTCCGCGCCGCCTTTTTTTTCACGCCGCCGCTCCCGTCCATTCCGCCCATGTTGCTACAATGCCCCCATGAAACGCGTGCTGGTACTGGGACTGGACGGGGCGGACCCCGAACTCTGCCGCCGGTGGATGGACGACGGCGCGCTGCCGAACCTCCGCGCGCTGGCGGCGTCCGGGGCGCTGCTGCCGCTGGAGAGTGTCACGCCGCCCGCCACCTTCCCCGCGTGGACCACCTGCGTCACGGGCGTGAACCCCGGCCGCCACGGCGTCTTCGACTTCACGGAAATGGTCCCCGGCCGCTACGCCGTGCGCTTTGTGAACGGCTCGTTCCGCCGCGCGCCCGCGGTGTGGGACATTCTCTCGCGCGTGGGGCGGCGCGTGGTGGTGGCGGGGGTCCCCGCCACCTGGCCACCGGAACCGGTGAACGGCCTCATGCTCTCCGGCTTCGACTCCCCCGTGGCCACGTCCATAGACGCCTCGTTCGTGTACCCCCGCGCCCGCGCCGCCGAGGCCGCCGGGTGGCGTTTCGCGGATTTTCAGGAGGGCCATATCGGGCCGGGCTGGCACGCCGAGGCCCTGCGGCGACTGCTCCTCGGGATTGAGGAAAAGGAGCGCATCCTCCTGAACTGGGCGCGGGGCGAGCCGTGGGACTTCTTCATGGCCGTCTTCGGCGAGAGCGACACGGTGTCGCACCATTTCTGGATGTTCCACGACCCGCAGTCGCCGAGGTATCCCGGGCCGAATCCCTTTTCCAACGCGATCCGCGACGTGTATGCCCGGCTGGACGCGGCGGTCGGCCGGATCGTGGACGCCGCGGGGCCGGACGCGCTGGTGATGGTGGTCTCGGACCACGGGTTCACCGGCGCGGGCGACACGGTGGTCCACCTGAACAACCGCCTCGCGGAGATGGGCCTGCTGCGCTATCTGCCCGGCGGCGGGCGGGACAGCCTGCTCAAGCGGCTGGGGCTGTCGGTGGTGCCGGAGCGCGCGCGCGGCGCGCTGTTTCG
Organism: Candidatus Hydrogenedentota bacterium; assembly: GCA_029554925.1. Taxonomy (GTDB): domain Bacteria; phylum Hydrogenedentota; class Hydrogenedentia; order Hydrogenedentales; family CAITNO01; genus JAAYBR01. The sequence continues at coordinate 3,234 of JAKPUV010000870.1, forward strand.
ACGGCTGCGCGGCGTGGCCGGGGGCGCCGAGAGCCGGTCGCGTTTCGGCGGCCTGGACTGGGCGCGCACCCGCGCCTACTCCGAGGAACTGGGCTATTTCCCCTCCGTGCGGGTGAACCTCGCCGGGCGGGAGCCGCAGGGCACCGTCGCGCCGGAGGACTACGACGGGTTCGTGGCCGAACTGTGCGCGCGCCTGCGGGAATGGGACGTGATCGCGGACGCCGTGCCGCGCGCGAAGCTGTACAGCGGCGCGCACGTGGACCGGGCCCCCGACGTGGTGTTGTCTCTGAAAGCGGAAAGGGGGTATGCTCCGGTGTGTGTCCGGGCGCGCGGAGGCGGCGCGGTCCGGAAACTGACCGAGGCAGAATACCCCGGCGGCAAGGAACGCGGCATGAACGGCGTCCACCGAAACCCCGGCGTGCTGGTGACGAACCGGCCTGTGGCAGGCGGGCCGGAACGGCCCTCCCTGCTGGACATCGCCCCCACGGCGCTCTGCGCGCTCGGGGTGGCGGGTCCGGAGATGGAGGGGCGTCCGCTTTTCGCCCCCGGCGCCGGGACCGGCGGCGCGCCCCCCGCAGACGGCGGGGACGGCGGCGCGCGCCCCTTCCTGCCGGAGGAGGAGGCGCTCCTGGAGGAGCGCCTGCGCTCTTTGGGATACCTGGAATGAGAAAGCTCAAAATCGTCATGGTCGGCGCGTGCCCCTACCCCTTCCCCCAGGGGTCGCAGGTCTTCCTGCACGACACCGCGTCCGCCCTGCTGCGCATCGGCCATTCGGTCCGCCTCGTGGTCTACGACCACGGCGCGGGCGACACCCCGCCCTCCGACGTGGCCCTGCGCCGCGCGAAGCGCTGGCCCCTCGCCCGTGACATCACCGCCTCCGGCCCCGACCGCACCAAGCCCCTGCACGACGCGGCCCTCCTCGCCGCCCTGCGCCGCACCATCCGCAATGAGGGCGCCGACATCGTCTGCGCGCACAACTATGAGGCGCTGCTGGTGGCGCTGGCGGCGCGCGTGCGTCCCGTGGTCTACATGGCCCACAACGCCCTCGCCGACGAGCTGCCCTTCTATTTCGACAGCCCCGGCGCGGAGCGGACCGCCCGGAACGCGGGCCGCTGGTTCGACAACACCTTTCCCCGCCGCGCCGACCGGATCATCGCGCCGCACCGCCGCCTCGCGGGGTATCTCGTCCTGCGCGGATGCCGCCAGGACCGCGTGGAGATCATCCCGCCGCCGGTGGACGCCGACACCTTCCCCGAAACCGCGCCCGCTGAAGTCCCCATGCCCCCCGTCGTCTACACGGGCAACCTCGACGCCTACCAGAACATCGGCCTGCTGCTCGACGCCATGGCCGTCATCCGGCAGTCCCGGCCCGGTGCCCGGCTGGTCATGGCGACCGCCGCGACGCCCCCCTTCTTCAATGTCGAGCATGTGCCCTGCGCCGACATGAACGCCCTGCGCGCCGTCCTCTCGCAGGATGTCGTGGTCGCGGTGCCCCGCGTGTCCTGGTCCGGCTACCCGATCAAGCTGCTGAACGCGATGGCGGCGGGTCGCCCCGTGGCCGCCTGCGCCGGCGCCGCCTGGCCCCTGAAGGACGGCGAAAACGGCCTCGTCGTGCCCGACAACGACGCCAACGCCCTGGCCGCCGCCCTGGTCCGGCTCATGGACCAGCCCCGCCTCCGCCGCGACCTGGGCCGCAACGCCCGCGCCACCATTCTCGGCGCGCACCACCCCGAAACGGTGGCCCGGCGGCTGGAAACCGTGTTTCTGGAGGCGCTGGGGGCGCCGCCGCGGACAGAAGACGCTGGAAATTCCGCCGGGGAAGTGGTATCCTAGAGGCCGAGGTCATTCGGGGTGCGCAGGGTGCGTTGACACAGTTTTGACCTTGAGGGCGTTCCTTTCTGGGGATGGACCGCGGGGCGCGGTCCGGGGAACGCAGGGACGGACGGGTGCGTCCGGAGGAGAACAGGGACATGGGACACGACATGACGTCGCAGAGGAAAGCCTCCATCCGCGAGGTTAAGATGGGCACCGCCTGCTACAACGCCCGCGATTACGTGGGCGCGGAGAAGTATTTCCGCCGCGCGCTGGAGCAGGATCCGGGCTACGCCCGCGCCCACTACTACCTCGCCAACACGCTCCACAAGCTCGGCGCGCCCGACGAGGCCTACGAGGAGTGGAACAAGGCGGTCATCGTGGAGCCGGACTCCGACTCCGCCGAGAAGGCGCGCGAAAAACTCGCCTCCGTCGGCCGCCAGCTCCGAAACACCTCGCAGGGACTGCTGGACGGGCTCGGCTCGGCGCGCTGAAAAACACGCGCACCCCGCCGGGGCAGTCTTGGATCGCGGCGCAAACAGATGGAGGACGCCGCGCATGCGGATGTACGGACTGGATTTCACCAGCGCCCCGGGACGGGGCAAACCCCTGACCGTCGCCGTGTGCGCGCTGAACGGGGACACGCTCCGGCTTGAGCGGCTCGAACGGCTCGCGGGGCTGGAGGGGTTTGAATCCCTGCTGGACTCGCCGGGTCCGTGGATCCTCGGGGCGGACTTTCCTTTCGGCCAGCCCCGGAGACTGGTCGGGGCACTGAGCTGGCCGGATTCCTGGGAGGGCTATGTGGCCCGGGTCGCGGAGATGGGCCGGCCGCGGTATGAGGAAACGCTGCGCGCCTACATCCAGACGCGCCCCAAGGGGGACAAGCTCCACCGCCGCGCCGGCGATGTCCGGGCGGGGGCCATTTCCCCCATGAAGCTAGACTATGTGCCCGTGGGGAAGATGTTCTTCGAGGGGGCCGTCCGGCTCCTGCGGTCATCCGCCTGTGTGGCGCCCTGCCGCCTGAACGAAGACAACCGGGTGGTGATAGAGGCCTATCCCGCCCTGGTCGCCCGGTGGGCCCTGGGAGGAAGAAGGGGTTACAAAGAACCCAAGGATGCCCGGGCGCGCGCCCTCCGAAGGGAGGCCCGCTCGGAAATCCTTTGCCGAATCACGGGCCCCGACCTGCGGCAAACCTACGGGGTTTCGTTGCGGCTGAACCCCCGCGACATCGAAGAGGCGCTGGAAGACGACCGGGGAGACCTGCTGGACAGCATGCTCTGCGCCGTGCAGGCGGCGTGGGCCTGGACGCGCCGCGACGCCGGATACGGCCTGCCGACGGACTGCGACCCCCTCGAGGGCTGGATCGCCGATCCGGCGGTGGTGTGAGCGCAGGATAAAGCCCCGCAGTTGCGGCGGGCGCACCCCCTCAAGCCGGAGGCACCCTGCCTCCCCCCCTCCGTGGTCCCCGTGACTCCGTGGTGAGATCCTGTCCTCCGGGGCCCCAAGTGGCGTCGCCGCGCTTCGCGCGCTTATAGTGTCTGCGCGCGTCCGCGCGGGGCGGCGCGCCGGGTTTTCGAGGAAGGAGACATCATGCTGCTGGAGGGCAAGACCGCCGTCATCACCG
>JAKPUV010000889.1 GCA_029554925.1 Candidatus Hydrogenedentota bacterium
CCGCTATGTCTCCGTGAACACGCCGCGCCCCGTGCTTCGGCCCGAGGCGGTGGTCCTCGGCCCCGCGCCCGCCGAGCCCGCGCAGGAGGCGGCCTACCGCGCCTTGGCGGCGGCGGGCGTGGACACCCTGCACGCCCCCGGCGGCGAGGCGGCCCTGGTCCGGACGGGGCTGGCGGGGCTGGACTTCCTGCCGGAGCTGGCCTCCCTCGCGCCGGAACCCGGCGGCGGGCTCGCCCGGCGGCCCTGCCTCCACGATGAGGAGGCCACCGCCGCGCTCCGCGCGCGGGTGGCCGAGGGCGCCGCGCTCCACTGGGCGGGCACCTCGGGGCGCTTCTCCCTGGGCGGCGCGAACTGTCTAACCACCACGGAGGAGAATGTCTGCCAGAGCCCCGAGACGCTGGACGCGTTCCAGCGGTGGCTGGCGGGGGAGTACGGGTCGCTGGAGGCCGCGCGCGCCGCGTGGGGGAACGACGCCGCAGAGGGGGCCGCCTTCACGCCGATGAACGAGGACCAGGCCCGGACGGCGGGCCGCGCCGCGCCGTGGATGGATTTCCGGCGTTTCATGGACCAGGTTTTCTCGCAGGCCCACCGGACCGCGGCCGAGGAGGTGCGGAAGCTCGGGCGCAACAAGGAGACTGGCGCCGTCGCGCCGCCGGAGCGCAACGCCGTGCAGGGCGGGTGGATCCCCGGGCTTTCGGACGCCGTGGACTTCCTCGTGGCGGAGTACGACTCCCTGTCCCTGGAAAAGCTCCGGTCCTTCCGCAAGCCGGGCGCGGCCACGGGGGTCCTTTTTCCCGACGCCGCAGCCCTCGGCGACGAAGCGCGCGCGGGATGGCTCGCGTGGCATGTCCTGCTCCGGCAGGTGCCCGGACTCTGGCTGGGCACCCCCTTCGGCGACGCCGAAAACGCCCGCCCCGGCGCGCTGCTGTCGTCAGACCGCACGCCCGCGCCCGCCGTGGCGGCGCTGCTGCGCGCGAAGAACGCCCTGCGCGACGGCCCCGGCATGCTACTGCTGGCGGCGGAGCCGGAGCCGCCCGCCGTGCTGGTGCTCACCA
>JAKPUV010000892.1 GCA_029554925.1 Candidatus Hydrogenedentota bacterium
CCCCCCGTGAAGCGGGTGCTGGTAGACGTTGGCGCTGGCGGCGAAGAGGTCGGCGAAGAGAATGAACGCGATGGCCGCGCCGCTCAGCAGACTCGCCCAGGACGCGCGGAACAGGGCGAAGAACCCCACGGCGGCGAGCACCGGCACAATGCGACCCTTGGTTTCGGGGGGGGTCGCAAGAAACAGCAGCACGCCCACGGCGAACACGAAGAACAGGGGCGCCCAGAGCCGCGGGGACCTTGGGTCGCGTCGGGGCGCCAGCAGCCTGTCCATGCCCAGGGCCGCCAGACCGGCCATGCTGAAGGCCACCCCGGCCATCCAGCACGCGGGGGGAAGCAGGCTCCCAAGAAGCCCGCCCCCGGCAAACACCGGCAGGAGGCAGCCACCCCCGGCGGCAAGGAAGAAGACCAACGGGCGGCGCATGCCCCGCTGAAAGCCGGCGGAAAAAATGAGCGCCGGCACCGCCGCCCCGAAATAGCCCATGCGGGGAAGCAGTCCCGGTTCGGGCGCCAGAAGATGCCCCAAAAACGCCGACGGCGAGGAGGGCACCGTCCCGGCGGCGTCCATCCTGAGGAGCGATTCAAGGGGATGGTCGAGCCCGGCCGCCCAGAAGGCCGCGGGCACCAGCTGCGCGGAGGCGAGCAGCACGCCCAGCACCGCCATCTTGAGCGCGTCGCCCCGGGGGGGGCGCGTTCCCCTCCCCTGCGTCCCCACGCCGAGGGCCGCGTGCGCCCCGAGAAGGGCCGTGAAAAGAAGCGCCAGCGGGGCGGATCCGGAAAGGAGGAGCAGCGCGTAGGAAATGCCCCCCGCGGCGAGGGTGGCGGGGCGGGGACGGCGCGCGTGCTCCGTCAGCGCCCAGAAAACCAGCGGCGCCCAGGCCACCGCGGCGGCCGTCTCGGGCCGCGACATGAAGGCGGCCGACGCGCCGCCGAAGGCGTAGACGATCCCCCCCGTCACGGCGGGCACATGGCGCGCCCCGAGGGAACGGCAGAAGAGCGTGAACAGCCACCCCGCGAGGAAGAGGCTGAGGAAGGCGTGCACCGCGAGCCCCGGGCCGGACGGCAGCAGCAGAAACACCGCGTTGAGCGGCTGGAAGACGCCGTTGAGCGGGTCGGCGAGCCAGGGGGTCCCGCACAGCTGCGTGTCGCACCACAGGGGCAGGGCGCCCTCCCGCAGACGGCCGAACCCGTAGGCCATGGCCGGGGCGGCGCGGTGGAAGAGCTCCGCGTTTTCCGCGGCCCGCTCCACGGTCTTCCCCACGGGCGCCTCCACCTGGATCCAGAAAAGGGGCGCCGCCAGCATGAAGACCGCCCCGGCGAGAAACAGGGGCGCCACGGCATAGCGT
>JAKPUV010000754.1 GCA_029554925.1 Candidatus Hydrogenedentota bacterium
GAAGTCGCCCCGGAAGTGGCCCGCGCCGTGGTGCAGGAGCTGGAGGACCAGCGCTCCTATCTCAAGCTGATCGCCAGCGAGAACTACTCGTCCCTGGCGACGCAGCTGGCCATGGGCAACCTGCTGACGGACAAGTATTCGGAGGGCATCCCCTTCCAGCGGTTCTACGAGGGCTGTGACAACGTGGACACGGTGGAGGCGCTCGCCTGCGAGCAGGCGTGCAAACTGTTCGGCGCGGAGCACGCCTATGTGCAGCCGCACAGCGGGGCGGACGCGAACATGGTGGCCTACTGGGCCGTCCTGACGGCGCGGGTGGAGGTGCCGGCGCTCCAGGAGATGGGCGTGACGAACATGGCCCACATGGCGCAGGCGGACTGGGAGAAGGTGCGGCAGGCGCTGAACAGCCAGCGGCTGCTGGGCATGGACTACTATTCCGGCGGGCACCTGACCCACGGGTACCGGCGCAACCTCTCGGCGAAGATGTTCGACGCGCACACCTACACGGTGAACCGGGAGACGGGCCTGCTGGACTATGACGAGATCGGGCGGATGGCGCGGGAAATCCGGCCGCTCATCCTGCTGGCGGGCTACAGCGCCTATCCGCGCGAGATCAACTTCCGCCGGATGCGGGAAATCGCCGACGAAGTCGGCGCGGTGTTCATGGTGGACATGGCGCACTTCGCGGGCCTCGTGGCCGGGGGCGTCTTCCAGGGGGACGCCAACCCCGTGGCCCACGCGCACATCGTGACCTCGACGACGCACAAGACCCTGCGCGGTCCGCGCGGCGGCATCGTGCTGTGCCGGAAGGAGTTCGCCGAGTACGTGGACAAGGGGTGCCCGCTGGTGCTCGGCGGCCCGCTCCCCCACATCATGGCGGCCAAGGCAGTCGCCCTGACGGAGGCCAACCGGCCCGCCTTCAAGGACTACGCGGCGCGGATCACCGCCAACGCCCGCACCCTGGCCGCGGCGCTCGCGGAGCGCGGGTTCACCCTGGCCACCGGCGGCACGGACAACCACCTCATGCTCGTGAACGTGGCGGCAAGCCGCGGCCTCACGGGGACCCAGGCCGCCTCTGCCCTGCGCGAGTGCGGCGTGACGCTGAACTACAACTCCCTGCCCTTCGACCCGAACGGCCCGATGATCACCAGCGGCCTGCGCATCGGCACGCCCGCCGTGACCACGCTGGGCATGGGCGCGCCGGAAATGGCGGAGATCGCGGACATCATCGCCCTGGTGCTGGACGCCGCCAAGCCCGCCGTGCTGACCACGGGCGAGAACGCGGGCAAGCCGAGCAAGAAGAAATACGAGCTGGACCCGGCGGTCCGGCAGGACGCCCGCAGCCGCGTGGCGGCGCTGCTGGGCCGGTTCCCGGTGTACCCGGAACTGGACCTGGACCTGCTGAAGAAGTGCATTGACTGAGGATCCCGGAGGGGAACCCGCCATGGCGAACATTTTCTTCGACCCGTTTGACGCCGGCCCGACGGCCGACCTGCCCCAGGCGGGCTCCCGGACCACCGACGCGCGGCAGTCGCCCGTGCAGGCGTCGGAAATCCGCGAACTCCGCGACCAGGTGGAGCGGCTGGCCCTCATGTGCCAGGCCATGTGGGAGCTGGTGAGGGCGCGGGCGAGCCTGTCCGACGCGGAACTGGAGAAACTGGCGCAGGAGATTGACCTGCGCGACGGCATGGCGGACGGCAAACTGACCAGCCACCCCGTCAAGTGCCCCAACTGCGGGCGCGTGAGCAATTCCAGGCACAAGAAGTGCCTCTACTGCGGGCTGCTGTTCGAGGGCGACGCGTTCGCCTGAGGCGCGGCGGGCCCGCCAAAGGAGACCCTGCCCATGGCGACAGAAGCGCAAATTCTGGAGGCCCTGGGGACCATCGTGGACCCCGACCTGAACCGGGACATCGTGTCCCTCGGCTTTGTCAAAAACCTGAAGATCGAGGGCGGCGCGGTCAGCTTCGACATCGAACTGACCACGCCCGCCTGCCCGGTGAAGGACGCCTTCAAGCGCCAGGCCGAGGCCGCCGTCGGCGCGCTGCCCGGCGTGGACCGCGTGGAGGTGACCATGACCGCGCGGCACCGGCCCAAGACCCAGCCGGACCTGGACCTGGGCCAGATCGGCGCCATTGTGGCCGTCTCCTCCTGCAAGGGCGGGGTGGGCAAGTCCACCGTGGCCGCCCTGCTGGCGCGGGCGCTCCAGCGCGAGGGGCTGGCGGTGGGGCTGCTGGACGCGGATGTCCACGGACCGTCGCTGCCGACACTGCTTAACACGCACCACCCCGAGGTGGTCTCCTTCGGCGAGCAGTTCCTGCCGGTGGAGGTGGACGGGTTGAAAACCATGAGCCTGGGCTACATGCTGGGCGACCGGCCCGCCGTGATGCGCGGGCCGATGGTTTCGGGCTACGTCATGCAGCTGCTCGGCCAGACGGAGTGGGGCCCCCTCGACTACCTGCTCATTGACCTGCCGCCGGGCACGGGGGACATCCAGCTCACGCTGACGCAGCGGGTGGCCCTGGACGGCGCCCTCATCGTGACCACCCCCCAGGCGCTGTCCCTCGTGGACGTGGCCCGGGGCATCCTCATGTTTGAGCGGGTGGACGT
>JAKPUV010000925.1 GCA_029554925.1 Candidatus Hydrogenedentota bacterium
CTTGTTCTAAGATGTGCCAGAAACCGGTTTTCGGGTTGCTGAGGGGCCGTATCGGGTTGTCTTTTCATGGATATGGCTGGCCACAGACCCGCCGTCTTGGCGAGGAACGCGTCCCTCGCCCCGTCATCCGCCTGATGCGTCTTTGTTTTCATGGCTGCACGTTTATCATATCCCGCCAGCCAGCGGCCAGCGCAACGCTGGCCGCTGGCTGGCGGGAGCGCGCTTCCTTCAGGTGCTGAATTGGGTTCAGTTTGGCATTCGGGAGGGGTTTTGGCAAGGCTGAATCGGATGGAGGCGGGAGCCGGGGGCGTAAGGGCACAGCGAGGCCGGCCCTTCCCCGCCCCCCTCCGGCGGTATTCCGCCGGAGGGGGGCGGGGAAGGGGATGCGGTCTCGCCCTTTGCCGGGAATGCCGCTTACGCGGCTGCGGCAAGGAAGGCGTCCATCGCCTCCCTCGGCGTCTTCCAGCCGAGACACTTCTTCGGACGGTCGTTCAGGAACTCGTCGATCCGCCGGAGCTCCGCCGCGCCGATCGATGCGAACGAGGACTTCTTGGGGTACAGGCGCCGGATCAGCCCGTTCGTGTTCTCGTTCGTCCCCCGCTCCCAGGAGTGGTACGGGGTGGCGAAGAACACGCCGTCCCTCAACTCCAGGGCACAGGATATCTCGGCGTGGCCGGCGAACTCCTTGCCGTTGTCGAACGTGATCCCTGTGCAGATCACGCCGATCTCTCTGAACAGCCGGATGATCTCGGCGGTGACCACGTCCGCCTCTCTGGTCGGCACCCACCCCACCAGTGCGAACCGGGTCACCCGCTCCACCAGTGTCACGAGATAGCCCGTCCCGGCCGCGCCGACCACGAGGTCGCCCTCCCAGTGCCCCGGCACGACACGCAGCCCGACTTCCGGCGGCCGCGTCTCGATCCCGCGCCGGCCGGGGATCACGCCCCGCCCGCGCCCCTCCTGACGGGGGCAGCGCCGCTTGCGCCTGCGCTTCGCGCGCGCCAGATGCGTCCAAAGGTCGCC
>JAKPUV010000931.1 GCA_029554925.1 Candidatus Hydrogenedentota bacterium
GCCGCCGCCCTCCAGGGGGGCGGGGATGCCGGCGCGTTTATGGAGGACTACGCCGGGACCTACGGACGCGCCCTGGAACGGTCGCGGGAAAGCCTGTCGGAGAGCGACCTGCGGATCCTGGAACGGTTCGTTGAGCGCGACCGCCGCATGTACGAGGTGTTTCAGGGGGTGGCGACGTCCGAGGACGTGCCCAAGCCGGAATAAGCGCTACCGTGTTCCGCCGTTGCCGGGCGGGCACACGAGGACGCGGGCGGAGTGGGGGGGCATGTCCGCCAGCGTGACGGCGGCGTCTTGCATCTCCACCGCCGCGCCGGTCCAGAAGTCCGTGAGCGGCCCCGGCGCGTCCAGCTTCACCTGCGCGGTCCTTGCCTCATCCGACCAGTTGAACACGCAGACCAGTGTCTTGTCCGGCAGGGCGATCCGACCCGTGTCGAAGGTGCTTCCGTCGAAACGGGCGGAGACGCCGGACGGCGGCAGCAGCTTCTTGAGCATGGCCAGCCGTTCCGCCGAGAGGACCGGCAGGTTGTCGCCCGAGAGCAGCATCCCGCCGGAGGCCAGGGCGACGGACGCGTGGAAGAAGTACTCGTTCTCGGGCAGTTTTCCCGAAAGGAGCACGCAGTCCGGGTCGTTCCACCAGAGCCGCCCGTTCTGCCAGTTCCGGTGGAAGTTCTCCCGCGCGATGCCCCGGTAGACGTCCCACGACCGCGTGATGTCGCCGGACGAGCGGGCGCCGTGGACCACGCCGAGGGACGGCCACAGCGGGTGGTTGCACCCGAGGATGAAGGCGTCGCCCGCGCCGCGCAGCACGGCCTCCATGCCGCGCCGGTAGGCCTCCACGCGGGTGGCGGCGGGGTCGTGCAGCCTCCCGCCGTGCATGGTTCCCCAGAAGTTCGCGTCGAGCTTGAAGTAGGTGCATCCCCACTCCTCGCGCATGGTGCGGAAGACGGACTCCAGATGCTCGCGCGCGCCGGGGTGCGTGCCGTCCAGGGCGTACCACGGGCCGTTGCGCCAGCCGCCAAAGGTGACCTTGTCCGAGCGCAGGGGCTGCCCCGCCTCGTCCTTCATGAACCACTCGGGATGCTCGCGGAACACGCGGGAGTTCTCCTCGGCGATGAACGGGGCGACCCAGATGGCCGGCTCGAAGCCCGCCTTCCGGATTTCCGCCAGCAGGTCCTTGATCCCGCCCTTGAACGCCCTGCCCGTCTCCAGCCAGTCGCCCATGGCGGCCTGGTAGCCGTCGTCAATCTGGACGTAGCGGAGCTGGGGCAGCTCCGTCTTGATGAACTCCAGGTTGCGCATGACCTGCCGCGAGGTCACGCCCGGGCCGAAGCAGTACCACGAGCACCAGCCCGTGGGCGGCGCGGGGAAGGGCAGGCGCGGGTGGCTCTCCGACAGCTTCTCCGCGAAGGCCGCCAGCAACGCCTCGCGGTCGGGGCCCGCGGCGAACCAGAAGCCCTCCAGATCGAGCGCCGCGCCGGGGGCCAGCGGCAGCCCCTCCAGGTCCAGCACCACCTCCAGCGAGTCGGGGCGCAACCGGAAACACCCCGCGAAACGCCGGCACGAGGTGAAACCCATCAGCAGATGCCCGCCCTCCGGCGGGGACAGCAGGAGCATGTTGTACACCGTGGTCGCGTCGGCCGCCTGGGGGATGCGGTAATGGTCGCGGTCCGTGTAGCCGCCGATGTTCTCCGGCTTCCCCAGCGTGCCGCCGGTCTGGGAGAGCATGGAGAACCCCTCGCCGTAGAGGCCCGTCTCCGGCGGCAGCGCGTGCGGCAGGCGGAACAGCACTACCTCGCGCGGCGAGACCGGGGCATTGGAGACATTCGTCAGGCGGAGGGTGCAGGCGCTCCCCTGCCACTCGCGGGACAACGCGACCTGCGCGGCGTCCACCCCCGGCACCTCCCACGCGGCGGAGGAGAGGGCGTCCGACGTGACGCCGAACCCGGCCTCCGCCCCGGCAGCCGAAAAAGCCAGCAGCACGCACCCAAACAGGGACAACGTCGTCCAGCGGGTCATTCCTGAAATCTCCTCATGCGGGTTTGGCCGTCCGGTCCTTGCGCCCCGCATTGTACAGAATCCGCGGCGTGCGGTTCTGAGTGGACACGCCGCCGCGCGGGGCGTATACTTTTCGCCACCATTCCCCGCCGCCGAGCGGACGAGTCCGCGAAACAGAAGAAAGGATCGCACAATGGAGAGTGATGTCGTCAAAAAGGGATTTGAGCGCGCGCCGCACCGGTCGCTTTTCTACGCCACGGGCAAGGTGAAGAAGCCCTCGGACTTCGACAAGCCGTTCATCGGCGTGTGCAACAGCTTCGTGGAGGTCATCCCGGGCCACGCGCACCTGGACACGCTGGGCCGGGCCGCGCGGGAGGCCGTGGAGGAGGCGGGCGGCATCGCCTTCGAGTTCAACACCATCGGCATCTGCGACGGCATCGCCATGGGCCACGGCGGCATGAAGTTCAGCCTGCCCTCGCGCGAGCTGATCGCCGACTGCGTGGAGACGATGGTGAAGGCGCACCGCTTCGACGCGCTGATCTGCATCCCCAACTGCGACAAGATCGTGCCGGGCATGCTCATGGGCGCCATGCGCTGCAACATCCCCACGATCTTCGTGTCCGGCGGCCCGATGGAGACGGGCAGGCCGATGAACGGGAAGGACACGGACCTCATCACGGTCTTCGAGGCCGTGGGCGCGTACAAGCAGGGGAAGATCTCCGACGCGGAGCTGTCGCAGATGGAGTGCGGCGCCTGCCCGTCCGTCGGGTCCTGCTCCGGCATGTTCACCGCCAACTCCATGAACTGCCTCTGCGAGGCCCTCGGCATGGCGCTGCCCGGCAACGGCAGCATCGTGGCCACGGACCCGCGGCGGATGGAGCTGGTGCGCGCGGCGGCGCGGCAGGCCCTGGCCCTCATCGAGGCCGACCTGCGGCCCCGCGACATCGTCACGCCGGCCTCGCTGGACAACGCCTTCGCGCTGGACATGGCCATGGGCGGCTCGACGAACACGGTGCTGCACACCCTCGCCATCGCCCATGAGGCGGGCGTGTCCTACCCGCTGGAGCGCCTGAACGAGGTCAGCGCCCGCGTGCCGAACATCTGCAAGGTCTCGCCGTCGTACCACTGGCACATGGCCGACGTGGACCGCGCGGGCGGCATCTCCGCCATCCTCGGCGAGCTGTCGGAGCGCCCGGGCATCCTCAACCCGGACTGCCCCACGGTCACGCTGAAAACCCTCGGCGAGAACATCGCGGACAAGCGGTCCCTCGACAGGGACGTGATCAAGTCCGTGGACGCCCCCTACAGCCCGACGGGCGGCCTGGCCATCCTCTTCGGCAACCTCGCCCCGGACGGCGCGGTGGTAAAGGAGGCGGGCGTGGACAAGGAGGTCCTCTACAACAAGGGCCCGGCGGTGGTCTACGAGAGCGAGGAATCCGCCATGGCGGGGATCCTCGCGGGGGATGTGAAGCCGGGCGACATCATCGTCATCCGCTACGAGGGCCCGAAGGGCGGCCCCGGCATGCGCGAGATGCTCGCGCCGACCTCCGCCGTCATGGGCGCGGGCCTCGGCAAGAGCGTCAGCCTCATCACCGACGGGCGCTTCTCCGGCGGCACGCGCGGCGCCTGCATCGGCCATGTCAGCCCCGAGGCCGCCAACGGCGGGCCCATCGCCCTCGTGGAGCCGGGCGACACCATCGAGATTGACATCCCGGGGCGCACTATGACGCTCTGCGTGGACGACGCCGTGCTGGCCGAGCGCCGCAGGCGCCTCGGCCCGCCGCCGGACCGCGCCCTCACCGGCTGGCTGCGCCGCTACCAGCAGCTCGTCACCAGCGCGAACACGGGCGGCGTCCTCAAGTAGGCGCCCCGAAAGTTGAACGCCTGACCGGGGTGCGGACAGAATGTCCGCGCCCCTTTTTCTTTTCGCGCAGGAAACACAGGAGACGGAAATGGCCTTCATGCCCCGCAGGGACACAGTCCGGGTGATGGTCGGCGGCGTGCCGGTCGGCGGCGGCGCGCCCATCGTGGTGCAGTCCATGACCAACACGGACACCGAGGACGCCGAAAGCACAGCCGCGCAGGTGATCGCGCTGGCGGAGGCCGGGTCGGAGATGGTCCGCATCACCGTCAACACGCCCCAGGCCGCCGACGCCGTGCCGGAGATCGTGCGCCGCGCGCGCGCGGCGGGCTGCGCCGCCCCGGTCATCGGCGACTTCCACTACAACGGCCACCGCCTGCTCACGAAGCACCCCGACTGCGCGCGCGCCCTCGACAAATACCGCATCAACCCCGGCAACGTGGGCAAGGGCGCGGCGCGGGACGAGCAGTTCTCCACGATCTGCGCCGTCGCCCGCGACCTCGGCAAGCCCGTCCGCATCGGCGTGAACATCGGCTCTTTGAACCCGGAGCTGGTGGCGGAGAAGATGCTCGAAAACACCCGCCTCGACCTCGGCAAGAGCTCCGAGGGGGTCTACAACGAGTGCATGGTCCTCTCGGCGCTCCAGTCCGTGGAGCTGGCCCTCGCCTGCGGCCTGCGGGAGGACCAGATCGTCGTGTCCTGCAAGACCAGCCGGCCCGCCGACCTTGTGGACCTCTACCGCGCCCTCGCCGCGCAGACCCGCCAGCCCCTGCACCTCGGCCTCACCGAGGCCGGCATGGGCGCCAAGGGCCTCGTGTGG
>JAKPUV010000937.1 GCA_029554925.1 Candidatus Hydrogenedentota bacterium
CACCGGTTCGGGTCGGTGACCTGGCCGTAGTGGCCCGAGGTCTCCGCCGCGTCCGACAGCACGTCCCCGTCGCTGTCCACATCGTCGTCGAGCAGGAACACGGTGAGGGTGTGCCGGGTCGCATCCACCCCCGCACAGGGCTCGGCCGCCGCCAGCCGCACCTGAAAACTCCGGGTTCCATCCAGCTCCACATTGTCGTAAACCGGAACGGAGACGGTTGCGAAAATATCGCCCGCAGCGAAGGGGACGGTGCCCGCCCCCTCTTCGTAGTCCCTGCCCGGAAGCGCGGTGTCCGGGAGCAGCGTGTACCCGACCGCCACCGCCTGCGCCGCCGGACGGCTCAGGCGGACAGTGAAGGAGGCGGTCCCCTCGTTTTCCACCACATTGGTCCCCGTGATGGAGAACCGCGCCTCCGGCGCCTCCAGCAAGGGGCGCAGCAGCGTCTCGTAGCTCCGGTCAAACCGCCCATAGTAGTCCGGGGAAAGCGGCAGATCGCACGAGGCGGTGCCCCCCCAAAGCTGCCCGATGATCTGGCCCGTCGCGGAGAGTGCCAGCGGGGAGCCGGACGACCCGTTCTCCGTGGTGCCGGCGCTCCACTGGACCTCGTGGTACCACTCGGGGAAGGCGTTGTCAATGTCCGAAAGCGCCCCGTGGCTGATGCGTTTCCACGACCCGGAGGGATGGTGGAGACAGGTCACCTCCGTCCCCGGGGCGGGAACCCCGGTGGTCCATCCAGCCCGGGCCAGTCCGGCGGGCGGCGCGGAGCGCAGTCGCAGAAGCGTCACATCCGACCCGCCGCCCACATAGCCGGTGCCGCCCATCCCGGCGACGTAGTCCGCCCCGCCGATGGTGCGCGGCCCGGCGTAAATGTCCGGCGGCGCGCCGTTGCAGGACGCCGTCTGATAGAGCCAGTAGAACTCCAGCGTGGACGCCCCCCGGTAGCCGCTTTGCCCGGAGACGCAGTGGTTCGCCGTCAGAACGTAGGGAATGTCGGCGCAGGGGTCGTTTTCGTTCAGCAGCGTGCAGGTGCAGAACAGGATGCCCTGGGAGGTGACCGTGCTGAGCCCGCCGACGGCGGACGCGAAATCCGCCCATCCGGGCTCGCAGGTGGCGTCCAGATGGCACGGGCCCGGTTCGGCTTTTTGCGGCGCTTCTTTCACGGGGTCGCGGTAGATGTGCCCGAGGGTGGAGATTCTCAGCGACAGCGCCCCCGCGCCGTCTTTTCCAAGACCCCGCACCATCACCAGCACCGCGTCGCCCGGGCAGGCGGGCGACCACAGGGGCCAGTCTCCGGCTGGATCGGGCATCACGGGGCCGACCAGCCGCTCCGGGCGCGCCGCCTCCGCCAGCCATACCGACGCCCCCACCGGCACCTCCAACCGGTCAAAGGCGATCCGCAGGGCAAGTGCGCCGGGGGCGTGCAGGCACACCGCCCAGACGGCTTCCCCGTCATCGGCGGTGAACAGCCGTCCCGTCTCCGGAACGACCGGCGTGGCGACGGACTGAAACGCGCCGATGCGCAGGCCCCCCTTCGCGCCGTCCAAGGCCAGCGCCTTGTCCTCCGCGAGGAGCCGCGTGGTGTCCAGGGGGGGGGCCGCCACCAGCGGGGCCTGGTCCCAAGGCACGCCGGACGGCGGGGCCGGCGTCGCGGGGGCGCTCAGGGCCATGCTTCCCGGAACCGTGGGACACTGCGCCGCCGGGCTGTCTGCCGCCCCGGCCGGGGCCGCCAGCGCAGCCGACAGCGCCACAAGCGCGGCGGGCAGGAAACTCATGGCCTGCCGCCGGGAATCACCGCGCCCAGCGCCAGCACGGCCACCACCAGCAGGGCGGCCAGCGCATTGGCGGGATTGGCGATCTTGAATAGATGGCAGCAGCCGTCGTCCTCCTCTTCCTCCCCTTCCCCCTCGCCTTCGCCCTCGGGCTGGCCCTCCCCCTCGCCTTCATCGGGGGGATTCAGCTTTCCCGGGTCGAGATACGGCTGCACCAGCGCGTAGGACCGGTCGAAACGGCCGAAATAGTCGGCTTCATCCGGCGCCTCGCAGGAGGCATAGCCGCCGTAGAGCTGGCCGATGATCAGGCCGCCGTCCCCGGTGAACAGCGGGCACCCCGAGGAGCCCCGCTCGGTGGTCCCGCGGTTCCACACCACGGCGTGAAAGCGATCCTCGTGCATGAGGCGCTCGCCGTCCACCCGGGCGGGAACCGCCCCGAAGGAGATGCACTTTGGGTCGCCCGACGGGTGGTGGATGGTGGCCGTGGCGCGGCCGGGCGCAATGGACTCCGTGGACCACCCGGCATACGGAATGCCCTCGGGCACGGAGCCGCGCAGTTGCAGGAGCGAGACATCTGTTCCCCTGAGGCAGCTGGACGTGGTGAGGATGTCGGCGCCCCCCGTGGTGCGCGGGACGTTCTCCAGCGCGCCCGCGGCGCCGTCACAGGTGTCTGACTGATAGAGCCAGTACACCTCCAAGTTGCCCGCACTGGCCACGTCGCCCACGCAGTGGTTCGCCGTGAGCAGATAGGGCATCGTCGTCTCCGCCACCGTGTCGGCAATCAGCGTGCCCGTGCAGAAGAGGGCCGCAGCCCCGCTGACCGTTCCCAGCCCGCCGACGGACATGGCCGCCGTGGCCCACCCCGCCTCGCAGGCGGCGGGGATGTTGCAGGATCCCGCCTTCTCGGCGGACGCCGCCGCGGGGTCGAGATACAAATACACCAGCCCGTCCAGCGCGAAGGGGGTGAACTCCGTGACCTGCGGGGCCACCCGGCATTCCACCGTCAGCGCCTCGCCGAAACAGGTGGGGCTCCAGCCCGCTTCGGTGACCGCCCAGGCCTCTCCCAGCCTGTCGGAGGGGTAGACCACCAGGTCAACGCCCGGTTCCGCGCGCAGGCCGGTGACGCGCACCCGCTGCCCGACCGCGTCCAACGACCGCAGCGTGAGCGCCCACACCCGCGTGCCGTCCGCCAGCGCGCGCCACTCCCCCGCCGTAGCCCCGCCGGGCCCCACCGCCACCGGCGGGACCAGGTCGTCCACCACCCCGATGCGCAC
>JAKPUV010000951.1 GCA_029554925.1 Candidatus Hydrogenedentota bacterium
TGCCGACGGAGTGGACCTCGAGGTTGCGGACGACCGCCTGGTTTACGATGGCGACATTAAGGCCAACCCCGTGGTTGAGCCGAGTTCGGTGATAGTAGTGCCCGGAACGGAAGTCCGGGTGTATGTGGCTGGTTTTGTCGCGCGGCCGGGCCAAGTTGCGCTGAGGCGCGGAGCGACGGCTTTGGATGCTATAGCCGCCGCGGGCGGAGTGACGTCCGCCGGGGATGGAACGCGCGTGGCCTTGGCGCGCAAGACGGGCGAAGGGGCTTTCTCCCTGGAGATCGACGTGATGTCGGCGCTTGACGCCAGGGAGGCACAGGGCAAGCTGCCGGTCGCACCGATGCCCTTGCTGGAGGAGGGCGACGCGCTGTTCGTGCCGGAGGCTGTGCCTGCGCACACATTGGTGCTGGGCGAGGTGGGGCGGCCGGGGGCGTACCAGCTCCAACGCGGAGCGAAGCTTCTGGACGCCATAGCGGCGGCAGGAGGCGCTACTGCCAGGGCTTCCTTGGATAAGGTGACGGTCTACGCCGCAGGAGGAAAGCCAGGCCAGGCTGACCAACGCGCAATCGGCGAGGGGCGAGTGCTCTTTGCCGGCAGTGCGCAGGACAACCCGGAACTCTCCCCCGGCGACATGGTAGTTTTGGGCTCGCGCGCGATCTACGTGAGCGTGGTTGGGCGCGTGGCCCGTCCGGGCACATACGAACTGCTTTCAGGAGCGCGCATTGTGGACGCCCTGGCGGCGGCAGGGGGCGTGGCCTCCGGCGCCGACGCGGGCGCAATGGTGCACAGCCGCAGGGGGTCCGGGACTGGTTCGGCGACTTTGGACGCTGAAGCGTTGCTGCGCGATCCGAGCCTCGACGTCAATGCGCTGCTTGCGGACGGGGATGCCCTGTTCGTACCGGAGGCCCGGGAGCAGGTCGCGATCATGGGCGAGGTGGCAAGGCCCGGGGTGTACCCCGCGGGGCGCGGCACGACTCTGATGGACCTTTTGGCTGCGGCGGG
>JAKPUV010000978.1 GCA_029554925.1 Candidatus Hydrogenedentota bacterium
TCTCGTTTCACCTTGCGGGCCGCCGGGTCAAGGCCCCAGCCGCCCGCGCGGCCGCCTCCCTCCTGCTGGCCGCGCTGGTGCTGTCCGCGGGCGCGGGGCTTCTCATGGCCCGAAACCACGCGCGGGAGGGGCTTTGGTTCCCCAGCGACGGGTCCATGGTGCTCCGGTACAACGGCTGGTTCGGCGCGGCGGAAATGTTCCGCGACCATCCCGTGACCGGTGTCGGCCCAGGGAATTATGCGCTGTCCAACGCGGAATACTGGACCCCCTTCGAGCAGCGGTGGTTTTCCCTCAAAGGCATGAAGAACTTCCACGCGCACAACGAGTATCTGGAGGCCGCCGCCGAGACCGGCCTGCCCGGCCTGTTTCTCTTCCTCTGCCTGATCGCCTGGCCCCTTGTGTCCGGACTGTGCCTCGCGGCGCGCGGACCCACGCCGGACCACCGGAGGGTGGGATGGGCCGCCGCGCTGACCGCCTGCGTTGCCGCCGTGGACGCCCTGTTCGGCTTCAACCTCCACACCCCCGTGGCCGCCGGATTCTTCTTTTTCGTCTCCGGTGCCCTGGCGGGCGTCATGTCCCGGCCTTTCGATTCAGAGGAGGCCCCGAAGACAGCCCCCCCCCGGGCGCGGCGCGTTTTCCGCGCTGCGGCCGCCGTGGCGACCGCCCTTCTTCTGCTGGGCGCGGGAATCCTGCAATACCGTGCCGAATCCCGAGCCCTGTGGGCCTCCGGACTCCTCGAGTGGGTGCGGTCGCAGGGCGGCGGGGTCTCCCTGGACGATCCCACGGTCCGCGCGGCGCGCGCGCGGCTCGATGGAACCCGCCGCACGTTTCCCTGGGACGCCCGGTTCCCCCTGGCGGAGGGGAGGCTTCTCCTGGCGGCGCATGTCCCGTCCCTGGCCGTGGCCGCATTTGAGGACGCAACCCGCCGCGCCCCCGGAGATCCCAACGCATGGACCTTTCTTGCCGGCACCCTGGTCTCCCTTGCGGAGACGGCGCCGGAAGGACCGGAGAAGGCCTTGCTGATCCGCCGCGGCGCTGAAGCGGCCCGCAGGGCCCTGCGTCTGTGTCCCGTGTACGGGAAGGCGCACGAGCCGCTCGCCCAGGCATGCGCGGCCGCGGCTTCCCTCTCCGGGAACGCCGAAGAGAGGGCCCTTTGGACGCGCGAAGCACTGCATCACTTCCAGGCCGCCCTGCGGGCCGGCCCGCCGGAGGATCAGAAGACGGTTCTCCTCCATGCCGACGCCGCCCTCTTCCTCGGGGAAGGCGAGGAGGCCGCGTCTGTGCTTGCAAGGGCGCTTCGCGTGACACCGTCGGAAGGCGCGCTCTGGGAAGCGACGGGGAGGGTACCGAAAACGCCCCGGACGGACGCCCTGCTGTTGCCCGCCGTGCGTGACGCCTGCGCCGCCCTGTCGGCGCAGCGGTCCGGAAACCCGCAGACACGAATCACCGCCGCGTGCCGCCTGCTGGAACTGTCCAATGCGACCTCCCCGGACGACGCCTTCGCCGCGGCCCTGGCGCGGGAGACCGTGTCCGCTCACCCCGACCACCCCGGCGTTTTGGAACTGCTGGAGGGGCTTCGGCCCGAAGGACAGGCAGGCGCGGACACCGTTCCGGAACTTCTTCTCCGCCTCTTTCCGGACAGGCGCCCCGCCGGACTGCCCGCGCATGTCCTTGCCGGATATGGCGATCCGCTCCCCCCCGCGACGCTGGTTTCCGCTCTGGACAGCCTGGGGGGGGCGCTCATGAGGTATCCGACCGCCCTTTCGAGAGAGGGCGTCCGCACCGCGCTGCTGCATGTTCTGGAGCGCCTTGAGCGGGCGGCCGCCGCGCTGCCGCCCGAAGCAATTCCCACGGCACGGATGCAGGACCTCCACCAGCGCATCGTGGGGGATGATCCCGCTCCACTGGGGGACACGCCATGACCCCCCGGCGCGCCGAGACAGTGACTGTCACCGTCCTTGCCGCCCTCGGCTGCGCGGCTTTTCTCCTGTCCGCCGCCGTTTTCCTCGCGGAGGGTGCGGACTTCGCCGCCCGGCGCGATGCTCGCGTGGCAGAAGTCACCCTGGGCGAGGCGGAGCGCATGGAGGCGGGCGGACGCTTGGAGGAGGCGGAGCGGCGCTACGCGCACTCCCTGTCCGAGGTCTTCGCCGGACCCGACAAGCGGGCCTACGCCAACCGCCGCCATGGGGAGCTGCTCCACCGGCTGGGACGGTATGAGGATGCCGCGGACGCGCTGGAGAGGGCCTGCTCCGGTCTTGAGCCCGACTGTTCGGGCAGGGCAACGCTGCTGGACTGCCTGCTCCGTCTCGGCCGGACCGGCAAGGCGGAGGCGGAGCTTGCCCGGTGGGCCTCCGAAGGGGGCGAAGCCGGGGAACCCCCGGAGCGGGCGGCCTATCTTGCGGCCAAAGGACGCCTGCTGGAGGATTCGGGAAACCCGGAGGAGGCGCTGCGCTGTTACCGCGACGCGACGCGCCTGGACTGGGCGGGGGACGCCCATTACTTCGCCGGACGCCTGCTCATCGCGCGCGGCGATACGGGGGAGGGCCGGAAACTGCTCCAGCGCTATCTGCTCC
>JAKPUV010000986.1 GCA_029554925.1 Candidatus Hydrogenedentota bacterium
CCAGGCGGAGAAGCTGTACTCCCAGCGGAAATTCAAGCCCACCTGGTTCCGGAAGGACGACCTCCTGAAGAACGTGGCGTCGGAGAAGGCCCTGCGTCCGTGACGCAAACCGCATGCGCCGCTCCGGCGGCGCGGGAGAGACCATGTCGCTTGCGCTGATGCTGGTGGCCGCCGCCGCAACGGGCCACGCTTTGGGACGGATCCTGCCCCCGGGGCGGGATCTGGAGGGGTGGCTTTTCCGCGGCACCCTCGGGCTGGGCGGTGTCGCCCTCGCGGCGCTCTTCGCGGGGGGACGCTCCCTGCTGGTCGCCCAGACCCTGCTGGTGGTGCTGATTCTCGCCGCCGCGGCCGTGGAGGTGGCGGTGATGGTCTACAACCGTCCCCGTCGGCGGCGTTCGCGGATACAGGCGGCCCCCGCCGCGCCGGCCCCCGCAGAGGCGCCGCCCCGTCCGCCCCGGCGGCGGCGCGGCCCGCTGGAAACGGCCTGCCTCGCCCTGCTGGGCCTTGCGGCCGTGATCACATTCCTGGCGTCCTGGACGCCCGCCACCTCGATCGAGGCGACTTCGGACGTTCTGGCGCTGGCGAAGGCCTGGGAGACCGAGGGGCGCATCGCGCCCACATCGCTGCTGCCCCATGCGGAGGAACCCGGCCTGCTGAGGCCGCTGTACGCGCTGGCATGGTTCGGTTCCGGAGAGCGTCCCGCCGCCGGCCTGTCCTGGCTCCTTGCCCTGCTTGCCGCGGGCTTCGCGTGGGTGACGGCGCGCCGGCTGGCGGGGGACGCCGCGGGGGCGGCGGCGGCCGCGCTGGTCGCGTGCATGCCCGTGTTCTTTCCCGCCGCGTCCACGGCGGTGTTGACGGCGGGGCGCATGGCCCTGACCCTGGCCGCCTTCGCCGCGCTGGCCGCCGCGATGACGGAGGGGCGCGCGCCGCTCTTCCTGCTCTGCGGGCTTTTCGCCGGGATGGCGCAGGCCTTCGGGGCCGCCGCCGCCCCGCTCTTTGCGCTGCTGCCCCTGGCGGCGCTACTGCGGCCTTCCGGCGGCCCGGCGGGGGGGCGTGTCCTTTCCGCGGCGCTGGTGCTGGCGGGGTGTCTTGTGTTTCCCGCCGCAACGGCCCTGCATGGGGACTTTTCCCGGGCCTGGCAGCTGCTTCTTCCCCCGGCGCCCTCCGGTGCGGTGGAGGCGCTTCGGTTCCCCTGGGACGCCATGATGCGCCCCACGCCGCTGGGCGGGTGGTCGGTGTCGCCGGGGGGCATGGCCCTTGCACTTGCGGCGCCCGCGCTGGCCTTCGGCGGCGCGCGGACGCGGATTCTTCTGATCACGGCCGCGCTGGGGCTGTGGTTTGGCGGGCTGTGGGGGCGGTCCGCCGCGGCCGCCGCGCCGCTGTGCGCGGTGCTGGTCGCGGTGGGGGCGGGTGGCGCCCTGCGCGCGGGGCGGTTCCGTCTCGCGCTGGCCGGGCTGATCGTTGCGGGGGCGCTGTTCGGCCTGGCGCTGCACGCGGTGCGGCTGGCGCCGCAGGCGGCGGTGCTGACGGGACAGCTCGCGCGGGACGAGTGGCTGGAGGACCGCGTGCCGCGGTACGCGGCCGTGGCGGCGGCGAACGGCCGTCTGGCGGACCTGCCCCCGGGCCGGGCGCTGGTGCTGGACCAGGCCGCCTACTACTACGATGTGCCGCCTTTGGCGCATCCCGCGGCGCTGGAGCGGGCCGCGGCCATGGCCCCCGCCGACCGCCTCCAGTGGCTGCGGTCCCAGAATGTGCAGCTGGTGGTGCTTCCCCTGGATTTCCTTGAACCGGACAGCCCCCTGCCGCCGGCGGTCCGCGCCATGCTTCAGTCGTGGACGGAGACCACGGCCCTGTTCAAGCCGCTGGACGAGGTGGAGAGCCCCCGCATCGGCGCGAAGGGCGTGGAGGTCACGCGGCTGTACCGGGTGGTTTCGGTGCCGTAGGGGCGGGGTAGAATGGGCGCGGAACGCGCACACGGGATTCGAGGCCGGCATGCCTTCTTTCGCGGACACCTTTCTGCAGCGGCTTGACGCCGTCCTGGACGGCGCCGGGATTCCGCGCGGCGCCCCGGTGCTGGCGGCGGTGTCCGGCGGCGCGGACTCGACGGCCCTGCTGCATGGACTGGTCCGGCTGGGGCGCGCGGTTGCCGCGGCGCATTTCGACCACCAGACCCGGAACGGCGCGAGCGCGGACGACGCCCGCTTTGTCGCGGAGGCCTGCGGCGCGCTGGGGGTGCCGTGCGCCGTGGAGTCGGCCCCCGTGGCGGATCTGGCGCGGGCGCACGGCCGCTCCTTCGAGGAGGAGGCCCGCCTGCTGCGCTACGCGTTTTTCCGCCGGTGCGCCCGGGAGCGGGGCATCACTGTCTGCGCCACGGGGCACCACATGGACGACCAGGCGGAGACCGTGCTGCTGCGGCTGCTCCGGGGCACGGCACCCCGCGGGCTGGCGGGCATCGCCCGCGAGCGCGGCGAGGGGGGGCTGCGCGTGGTCCGTCCCCTGCTCGGATTCCGCCGGGACGAACTGCGCGCCTGGCTGGAGGGGGAGGGCCTTGCCTGGCGGGAGGACGCGACCAACGCGCGCCCCGTCGCCGAGCGCAACCGCGTCCGGAACAGCCTGCTTCCGGAGCTCGCGCGGGCGCACAACCCGGAGATTATCCGCGCGCTCGCGCGGCTGGCCGAGACCGCGGCACTGGAGAACGCGCACTGGGAGCGGGAGGTGGGGCGGGCGCTCGCCGCGGCCGCGCGGCCCGGCGGGGGAACTCCGCTTCGCGCGTTTTCGCTGGAGGTGCTGCGGGGGTGTTCCCCCGCCCTGCGGCGGCGCGTGTGGGCGGCCCTGCTGGAGGAGGAGGGCCGCCGCGCTTCCCATGAGGCGGTGACGGGTCTGGACCGGCTGGTGATGGAGGGGAACCCCGGCGCGAAATACACCGTGGACGCCGCCCTGGGGGCGTATCTCGGCGGGGACTGCCTGTGCCTCTACCGCCCGTCCGCCGCGCCGGAGGAGGTCGTCCTCGCCGTGCCCGGGGAGGCGGTGTTCAACGGACACCGGTTTTCCGCGCGGCGTTTGACGCGGGAGACAGTGGAGGTGCAGGGCGGCCCAAAAAGTTTGTGCGGCCCCGGCCGCCAGGTGCTCGACGGGGCGGTGGTGCCGGAGACCTTGCTCCTTCGGGGCCGCCGTCCGGGCGACCGGTTTCGCCCGCTGGGCATGCGCGGCGACGTGAAGCTGCAGGACTATTTTGTGAACCGCCGTGTGCCGGAGCCGGTTCGGGACGCGGTGCCGCTGGTGACGGCGGCCGGGGACATCCTGTGGGTTGTCGGGCACGCGCCCGCCGCGCGGGCCGCGGTCACCGAATCCACGGCGAACATCGTGGAGATCACGGTGCATGATGCGGATTGACCCCGAGCCCCTGCTGACCGCCGGACAGATCGCGGCGCGTGTCTCCGAACTGGCCGCCGAAATTCGCCGCGACCTGGCGGACGACCGTCCCGTGGTGCTGGGCGTGCTGAAAGGCGCCGCCTTTTTCACCGCCGATCTGGCGCGCGCGCTGGGCATGGACGCCGAGGTGGAGTTCATCCGCGCCCGGAGCTATTCGGGAACCGAAAGCGGCGGGCGGGTGGAGGTGTTCGGACTGGACCGTCTCTCGCTGGCGGGCCGGACCGTGCTGCTGGTGGAGGACATTGTGGACACGGGGACCACCCTGGCTGCCCTGCTCGCGGGGCTGCATGCTGCGGGCGCCGCCACGGTGCGGGTGTGCGCGCTGTTGGACAAGCCGTCCCGCCGGAAGACACCGGTTACCCCGGACTATGCGGGGTTCGTGGTGGAGAACCGCTTCGTGGTGGGCTACGGGCTTGACTATGAGGAACGGTTCCGAACACTGCCGGAGATCCATGTGCTGGCGTGACGGGCGGCGGGCGGGGGGGGGGCGAAAACAGGCCGTTTTACCCCCCAAAAAAAGGCTTGACATTTGGCCGGATTTCCCCTATCATAAGGACACGTTGGCGGGCTGGAAAAAGTCTCCAACGGGGCTGGACATTCTGGCAGGAATCGTGTAGAATAAGAGTGGCATCTGCGGGTGTGTCGTTTCCCGCGCGACAACGGAAGTCATAACCTAGGAGGATACATCATGAAGAAGCTTGGTTTCGGTCTGTGGGCGGCGGTGTTGCTCGGTGTCGTGGTCATGGCGGCAGGCGTGGCGATTGCCTCCTCGGGGACGTCTTCCGACACCCCGACCGTCAAGACCTTCGATGTCAGCGTTGAGCTGGTCGGCGGCACGGTGTCCGGCGGTGCGGGCGGTGTCGGCGGTGCTGCGGGCGGCGCCGGCGGCGGCGCGACCGGCGGCGGCGGTGCGGATGTGAAGGTCGCCCAGTACTAATCTCCCCTCCGGGTGTTCTGGCACCCGCGCGGGAAGCAATCACGAAGTTTCCGGCACACATCAGCCTCTGCTGTGGTGTGTGCCTTTTTTTAATTCCGCTTTTTTGGGAAAAGAGGGGACTCCATGTCCGGGGTTTGCGGCAAAGAGGCTTGGCGGGTGTCCCTGCACGGGGGGCACAGCAGCGGCTATTGCGACCATGCCGCCGATCCGCTGGCGGACATGCTGGATGCCGCCGTGGCGGCGGGCATGACCGTCTTTGGGGTCACGGAGCACGCCCCGAGGGTGGAGGAGGCGCGCCTGTACGACGAGGAGCGGACGCTGGGCTGGGCCGTGGAGACCCTGGCCGCCCTGTTCAGCGCCTATGCGGCGGAGCTTGACCGGCTCATTCCCGCGTATGCCGGGCGTCTGGAGGTGCTGAAGGGCTTTGAGGCGGAGATGGTGCCCGAGGACCGGTACGCCGTCCTGACGCGGGGATGGCGGGAAAGCCTGGGTTTCGACTACATCGTCGGGTCGGTCCACTATGTAGCGGGGCACATCATTGACTACACCCCCGACCGCTTTGCCCGGGCCGTGGAGGCTTCCGGCGGACCGGAGCGCGCCTGCGCCGCCTATTTCCGCAACGTGGCCGAAATGGTTCTGGCGCTCCGGCCCGAGGTGGTCGGACACTTTGACCTGATCCGGCGCTGTTTCCCGGACGACACGGTGGTGTCGATCCCGGCGGTCCGCGACGCCGCGCGCGAGGCGCTGGCGGCGGTCCGCGAGGCGGGCACGATCGTGGATGTCAACACGGGCGGCTACCGAAAAGGGCTGGGGCACCCGTACCCGGCGCCCTGGATCGTGGAGGCGGCGCGGGACCTGGGCATCCCCATGTGCTTCGGCGACGACAGCCACAGCGCGGCCCAGGTCGGCGCGGGCATTGACGAGGCGCGCCGGTATCTGCTGGCGCACGGCGTGCGGGAAATCACCCGCCTGCGGCGCGGGAAGGGCGGGCTGAACCGGGAGAGGGTGCCGCTGGAGTAGGGCGGCGGCGCGGACTGTCGGACAGGTCTGACGGGTCCGGCAAGCCGGACAAAGAGGGACTCGATTTGGAATCACTGCACTGCGGCATAGACTTCGGCACGACCAACACGAGCGCGGCCCTGTGCGACGGGAAAACCGTGCGCGTGCTGCCGCTGGATCCGGCCAACGACCTGCCGTCCTCGCTGCCGTCGCTGCTGTACCTCACGCGGGACCAGGAGCCGATTGTCGGGCGGCGGGCGGCTGACACCTTCATCGAGCGCAATGTGGACCGCGAAGTCGTTCTGGAGCTCGTGGACTTGGGCGTGGACATCGAGGCCTACGTCGCGTCCGAGCCGGACAAGAGCGAGTCGTACCGGCCGTCGGCGCGCGACCACGACATGCGCGAGGCCGTGCGCGCCCATGCGCTGCAGGAGGTCAACTCGCCGGGCCGCCTCTTCCAGTCGCTGAAGACGCTGCTGCGCCACCGCGAGTTCACGACCACGGAGGTTTTCGGCAGCCTGTACCAGATCGAGGAGCTGGTCTCCCTGGTGCTGAAGCCGGTCAAGGCGGCCGTGGACGCCGCCGCCGGCGGCGACGTGTCCCGCGCCGTGTTCGGGCGGCCCGTGCGCTTTTCGCTGGACGACGGGGAGGACCGGCTGGCGGAGGAGCGCCTGCGGACGGCCGCGCACATCGCCGGATTCCGCGAGGTGGTCTTTTTCTACGAGCCCGTGGGCGCCTGCGTCGAGTACGCCGTGGCCGTCCCCGAGGAGCGGCGGCTCATGGTGGTGGACATCGGGGGCGGCACCTGCGACGTTTGCGTCATGCAGTTCGGCGCGTCGGGCGGCACGGCGGAGCGCCTCGCGGGCAGCCGCATCCTCGGCGTGGCCGGGGTGCCGGTGGCGGGCGACGCCATAGACCGCGAGATCATCCGCGGCAAGATGTTTCCGCGTTTCGGAAAGAACGCCCGCTATGGCCCCTCGCGCCTGCCCATGCCGCAGTACCTGTACAACAACATCCTCGACTGGCAGAACCTCTACAAGCTGAACACCGAGGAGATCATCCACTGGCTGATCGCGGCGGAGGCCGACTGTGACCATCCGGAGGGGCTGCGCGCGCTGCGCCACCTGATCCAGCACAACCTGGGCTACCCGGTGGCGCGCGAGGTGGAGGCGGCCAAGAAGCGCCTCTCGGCGGCGGAGGAGACGAGCATCTCCCTGCACCACGGAGTGATCCAGATCGAGGAGCGCCTGGAGCGGCAGGAGTTCGCGCACATCATCGAGGAGCAGCTGGAGGCCATGACCGAGAGCCTCACCGCCGCCGAGAGCGCCGCGGGCGTGCGCCCCGAGGACCTCGACCTCGTCCTGACGACCGGCGGCACCAGCCTGATCCCGGCGGTGCGCGCCCTCCTGGAGGACCGCTACGGCGCGGGGCGGCTCCACCGGCGCGACACCTTCACCAGCGTCGCCTCGGGGCTCGCCATCGTCTCGCGCCACCTGTGAGGGCCCCCGGTTGCACCGCGCCCCCGCGAGCCGCATAATCTCCCCCATGAGCGACGGCATCCCCGACACGGCCCCCTTTCCCTTCGCGCGGGCGGACTATCCGCTGGCGCCCGCCACGCGCTACAACATCGGCGGCCCCGCGCGCCTCGCGCTACTGCCCGAGACCGAGGACGACGCGGCGGCGGCCCACGCCTGGATGCTGGGCCAGCCGGGCCCCCGCCTGGTGCTGGGCGGCGGGTCCAACGTGCTCGTCGCCGACGCCGGGTTTCCCGGCATCGTGCTGCTGACCACGCGCCTGACCCGTCTGGAGGACCTGGGCGGCGGCCGGTGGCGCGCCGGGGCGGGGCTGGCGCTGTCCACGCTCGTGCGCGATGTGATGCTCGCCCGCAACTACGCGGGCGTGGGGGCGCTCACGGGGATTCCCGGATCCGTCGGCGGGGCCATTTTCATGAACGCCGGAACGGTTAACGGGTCGGCCTGCCAGTTTCTGGAGACCGCGGACCTGCTGGGGCCGGAAGGGCGGCGGACCCTCGCCGTGACGCCCGACCTGTACGACTACCGCAGCCAGCGCTTCTGCGGCCCCGACGACGTCATCCTCGGCGGCGTGTTCCGGTTCTCCCCCGCGGCGGAGGACCAGCGCCCCATCTTCGAGCATTACATGGCCCGCCGCCGGGAGAAGCAGCCCCGGGGCTTCTGCTGCGGCAGCGTGTTCAAGAACCCCCCCGGCGACCACGCGGGCCGGCTCATCGAGGCCTGCGGCCTCAAGGGCGCGCGGCACGGCGGCGCGGTGATCAGCCCCCTCCACGCCAACTTCATCATGAACGAGGACGGGGCCACCTTTGCGGACGTCATGGCGCTCATCCGCCTCGCGAAGGAGCGGGTGCGCGAGCGCTTCGGCGTCGCGCTGGAGGAGGAGGTGCGCGTCGTCGCGCCCGAATAGGCCCGCGGAATGCGCGCGGACGGCGCCGGTGTTTCCAACCGGGAGAACAAGATGGACATCCAAGAGCTTTTCGACCTGGTCGCGTCCAAGAACGCCTCCGACCTGCTCATCAGCGCCGGGGCGCCGCCCATCCTGCGGGTCAACGGGGAGCTGTTCCGCACCCGCATGGACCCGCTGCCGCCGGAGCGGACCCGCGCGCTGGTGTACAGCTTTCTCACGGAGGAGCAGATATCCGTTTTCGAGACCCATCGGGAGCTCGACTTTTCCCTGGCCGCCGGGGGCAAACACCGCTTCCGCGTGAATGTCTACCTGCAGAAGGGCGCGGTCACCGCGGCGCTGCGGCCCATCCCCGAGGAAATCCCCTCGCTGGAGAGCCTGGGCGTGCCCAAGGCGGTGTTCGAGCTGGCCACGGCGAAGCAGGGGCTCGTGCTGGTGACCGGCCCCACGGGCAGCGGCAAGACCACCACCCTCGCCGCCATCATCGACCTCATCAACGCCCGCCGCGCCTGCCACATCATCACGGTGGAGGATCCCATCGAGTACGTGCACCAGCACCGGCGCAGCATCGTGGACCAGCGCGAGGTGGGGGAGGACACGGCCAGCTTCGCCAACGCCCTCAAATACGTCCTGCGCCAGAACCCCGACGTCATCCTCGTCGGCGAGATGCGCGACCTCGAGACGATCCAGGCGGCGCTGACCGCCGCCGAGACCGGCCACCTCGTCTTCGCCACCCTCCACACAAACGACGCCATCCAGACCATGGACCGCGTCGTGGACGTGTTCCCCGCCGAACAGCAGCAGCAGATCCGCTTCCAGCTCTCCCTCACCCTGCTCGCCATCCTGTCCCAGCGGCTTGTGCCCCGCGCCGACGGCCAGGGCCGCGTCCTCGCCTGCGAGGTCCTGCGCAACAACCACGCCATCGCCAACCTCATTCGCGAGCAGAAGAGCCACCAGGTCTACAGCGTTGTCGAGACCGCCGCCAAGGAGGGCATGGTCACCATGGACCGCGCCGTCAAGCAGCTCTTCGCCGACGGGGTCATCGCCTACGACGACGCCGTCACCCTCATGCGCAACCCCAAGGAGCTCCAGCAGGTCAAGGGCGGCTGAGAGGCGGAGACCGCCTCGGGAAGAGAGGCTTCAGACTTCAGGCTTCAGGAAGAGAAGCTCCAGACTCCGGACTCCCTACGCTGTTGACTCCGTTCCCCGCGACCGCTATCATGCCCCCCGGGTTCCGGTCCGGCGGCCGGGACGCACGGCGCACGCACCCGACCCGAGGCCCCCCTCCGAGGAGAGAGATGAATGACGATCCCTGCTGGCGTGAACAAGAAGGCGGTGTCGGGCTCGCTGGCGCTGGTGACGCTGGTCGCGGCGATGGGGGGCTTCCTTTTCGGCTATGACACGGCGGTCATCAACGGCGCCAACCAGTACCTGACGCAGTATTTCGCCCTCACGCCGACGCAGGAGGGGATCGCCGGGGCCAGCGCGATTCTGGGGTGCATCCCCGGCGCCATGGCGGCGGGCTTTCTCAGCGACCGGTTCGGCCGCCGCCGCGTGCTCTTCCTCTGCGCGGTGTTCTACGCGCTGTCGGCGGTGTTCTCCGCGATTCCCGCCACCTTCATGCAGTTTCTCGCCGCGCGCTTTCTCGGCGGCCTGGGCATCGGCGCGTCGTCCATGGTGTGCCCGATCTACATCGCCGAACTGGCCCCGGCGGACCGTCGCGGACGCCTGGGCTCGCTCTTCCAGCTGGGCATCGTGCTGGGCATCTTCCTGACGTTGCTGATCAACGCGGGGATCCAGGGCCTGGGCGACGCCGCCTGGAACACCGCCACGGGGTGGCGCTGGATGCTTGGCGCGGAGACCCTCCCGGCGGCCCTGCTGCTGCTGCTCCTTTTCTTCGTGCCCGAGAGCCCGCGGTGGCTTGTCCAGCGCGGCCGCGAGGTCGAGGCGCGGGCCATCCTCGAACCCATCTCCGGGGCCGCCGGGGCGGACGCGGAAATCGCGGCGGTTCGCGCCGTGCTGGCCGGGGAGGAGGGCCGGTTCTCCGAGCTGTTCGGCCCGCGCTTCCGCCGCCCGCTGCTCATCGCCGTCGGCCTCATGGCCTTCTCGCAGTTCAGCGGGATCAACGCGATCATGTACTACTCGACGAAGATTTTCACCACGGCGGGCGTCGGCGTGCAGAACGCCTTCATGTCCTCCGTGGTGGTCGGCCTGGTCAACCTCGCCTTCACCGGCGTGGCCATCGCCTTCGTGGACCGGGCGGGGCGGCGGGCGCTGCTGCTGGTCGGCCTGACCGTGCAGACGGCCGCGCTCGCGGCGGTGGGCTGGATGTTCCAGACGGAGGCCGGCGGGCTGCCCCTGCTGGTGGCCGTCCTCGCGTACATCGGGGCCTTCGCCATGGCCCTCGGGCCGATCCC
Source organism: Candidatus Hydrogenedentota bacterium (assembly GCA_029554925.1). GTDB lineage: Bacteria > Hydrogenedentota > Hydrogenedentia > Hydrogenedentales > CAITNO01 > JAAYBR01. Next base: position 10,222 of record JAKPUV010000986.1, read on the forward strand.
GTGGATCGTCTGCTCG
>JAKPUV010001000.1 GCA_029554925.1 Candidatus Hydrogenedentota bacterium
CGCCCCCACGGGCACCACGCTCACCGCAAGGTCCATGCCCTCCAGCAGGCGGGACAGGTCGGCCGCCAGGTCCGGGGCCGCCTCCGCCAGCCGCGCGTCCACCAGCACCGCCACCCGCTTGAAGGGGGAAAGCTCGCGGAAACGCGCCAGGTCGCGCGGCACCACGCCCTCAAAGGCGGCGCAGGCCAGGTTCTTCACGCCGCTGCCGCCGTCCTTTGACAGCGTGAGCCCCGCCACGGCGGGCTCCAGAAGCATGCCCGCGATCACCGGCTTCGGCGGCGCGCCCGCGCGCAGGGCGCGGAACGACCCCAGCGTTCCCGTCGTGATCAACAGGTCCACCCCGGGGTCCGCGAGCATCTCATGCAACGCGGCGTCCACGCCCGCCACCGTCTGGTCCGCCGCCCTCCGCACAAAGCGGATGTCAAAGGACTTGCCCGCCACCTCCATGATCTCCGCGGCGTAGCGGTCCACCGGATCCTCCTGCGCGGGCGGGCCGTCCAGCACAAACCCCACGGTCTTCGGCGGACGCGGCGTCAGGAAGCCCCTGTACGACTCCGCAATCTCCTCCGCCGTCCGTTCACGGCCCCGCTCCAGCACCACGCCTTCCAGCGGCGCGGCGTCCTCCACCATGACAGGGGAGGGTGCCGCGGCGGACAGTTCCGCCCCCAGCACGGGGTCGGCGCCGACGAGCGCCACCCCCGCCAGAATCCAGCAGCAAAAGGCAGACATGGGTTGATCTCCAGAATAAGGACCTTTATCATACGTGGCCGGACCGGAAAAGTCAAACAAACGTTTGCATTAGCGCGTGCGGGAGTGGGGGCCTTTCGGGCTTGCCAATTCCTCCGGAAATCGGTATACTCTTGACAATGAACCGGTTGGAACGAATGCGCACACGGATGACCATGACATGCGTGCGGGCGTTTTTCCGCGCGGCGGGCGGGACGGGGGCCGTCCTGGCCGTGGCGGGGGTCGTGTTTTCCTGCGCGGCGTGGGCGGAACCGCCGGCGACGCCGCGCACGCAGGTGGCCGAGCGCCCCAAGCCGCGCACGCTGCACCAGTTCACAGACAAGAACGGCGTGATGACCTTCACGAACCGTCCGGACAAGTACAAGCACCGGTCGGGCTACAAGGAGGTCAAGATCACCTACGAGCGGATCCCTCTCCCAAAGGCTTACAAGCCCGCCCAGCCGCCGACGGCGCCGAAAATCGTGACGGACGGAACGCTGCGGGACATCGTGAAGCGCTACGCGCAGTACTACGCGCTGCCGGAGTCACTGGTGTACGCAGTGATCCGCGCGGAGAGCAATTTCGAGCCGAACGCCGTGTCGCCCGCGGGCGCGCGGGGGCTCATGCAGCTCATGCCGGGCACGGCGCTGGAGATGGGCGTCACGGACATCTTTGACCCCGAGCAGAACGTGGCCGGGGGCACGCAGTACCTGCGCAAAATGATGGACCTTTTCGGCGACAAGACGCTGGCCCTCGCCGGCTACAACGCGG
>JAKPUV010001346.1 GCA_029554925.1 Candidatus Hydrogenedentota bacterium
CCGGCGACAGGGCGTCGCCGTCCAGCGGCCAGCCCACGCGGTCGCGCAGGGGACTCGCCGCCGCCAACACCCGGAGCAACAGGTCGCCGTTGTGCGGACCCGTGGCCGCCGTCACCACACACGCGTCCGGTTCCGCGACCACGGCGATCACCGCCGCCCCCGTCACCCCCTCCACCGAGAACCCCGCGAAGGGCGATGCCGTCGGCGCGTCCGTCATCGGCTCGCTGAACCGCACCCGCCAGCGCACCAGCGGCGCGTTCGTCGGCGATGCGTCCAGCGGCGTGATCTCCGCCACCGTCGGCGGCGTGAAGTCCACTTCATACACCGGCCCCGCGTCATAATCCCCCGCCATCTCCCGGCCCAGGGCGTCATGCAGCCCCCCCGACGCCAGCACCCGCAGCCCCACCGTCCCCGACACCCCCCCGCCCGTCGAGACCGTCACCGTGTACAGGTCGTCCGCCCCAGACACCCCCGTCACCGCCGCCCCCGGCGGCGCCCCCGCCGACACCGCAAAATCGTCAAACGGCGCCCCAAGCTCCACCTTCTCCACCGGCTCCGTGAACCGCACCCCAAACGACACCGACGCCGACCGCGTCGGCGACGCATCCAGCAGCGTCACCTCCGCCACGGCGGGCGGCAACTGGTCCTGGCGCGACCACACCGCCCCCGACCACGGCCCCGACACCACCCGGTCCGCCTCCGCCCGCCACCGCAGGCCCCACGAATGCAGCGCCGCCGACTGCGTGGTGTTCGACGTGGCAAACGACGCCCGCAGCCGCACCGGCTCCGGCGGCAGCCCCGCGAGCGACGCCCCCGGCACCAGCCCCGTGAAGCCGGGGAAGGGGGTGGTGCCGGTGGCGGGCAGCACGTCCACCGTCAACGACGCCGCGCCGGGCACCGTCGCCGCGTACTCCAGCGCCTCCCAAGAGAACAGGGGGGCGGGGGAGAGCACCGGCGAGACATAGGTGCCGGAAGACAGAAAGTCGGCCGTGTTCCGGAAGGTGATGCGCTGGCGGTAGGTGGGGGCGGTCGGCGCAGACGGCGCCACGCCTGCGATGGTCGCCGGCGGAGGCCAGGCATTGGCGGTTCCTGCCCAAACCAAGTCCCCAAATCCAGGTATGGGGCCGCGGAGAACCGAGTTTCTATTGGCCTGGGCGGTCCCCTCCACCGCCACCCCCACCAGGTAGTGCCTGTCCGCCGTCAGGGGAAGTTCAAACGGCCCGGAGTCCGCGTGGTCATACCCAACAGGAAGGGTGCCCAAATCCCTGCTGAACAACAGGGTGAACGTGTCGGTGGGGTTCAGCCCGCCCTCGTACACAACGATCCGGGCGGCGGTCGGCGCCGTGCGGCTGAGGAGGAACTCCACCCGCGTCAGGACGGTCCCGGCGAAGGCCTTGAAGACATTGCCCCGCACGGCCCCGGTGAACGCCAGGCGCGTTTCCGGGATGCCCCCGCCCACCGTAAAGGTGCCGCCGGACGCGTGCGCAAGCGTGACGGCCCCGGTGGCGTCCACCTCCGTGTCCGTGAGCGCGCCCTGGGCAAAGGACGCGGCGGAGGACTGCGCCCAGGTCTCCTGGTGCCCCGGCGCGGAGGCGCCCGCCTGCGCCCGGTAATGGAACAGCCCCTCATCCAGGCCGGTGAACGTGTGCTCCGCGAGGGGGGCCCAGTC
>JAKPUV010001041.1 GCA_029554925.1 Candidatus Hydrogenedentota bacterium
ATCGGCCAGGAGGACCTGACCACCAACACGATTGTCCCCCCCGAACTCCGCTGCCTGGCGCGGCTCTACGCCAAACAGGACGGGGTTCTCAGCGGCATGAAACCGTTCCGGGCCGCTTTCGACCTGATGGACGCCGACGTGCGGGACTGGAAGGCCCTGACCGACGGAACCCCGTTCAAGAAGGGCGACCTGATCGTCTCCTTCGAGGGCAAGACCCAGGCGGTGCTGACGGCCGAGCGGACGGCGATGAACTTTGTCCAGCACCTGTCCGGGGTGGCCACCCTCACGTCCAAGTTCGTCTCTGCCCTGGAGGGACTTGAGTGCAGGATCTGCGGCACCCGCAAGACCATGCCCATGATGCGCCAGCTGGAGAAGGCGGCCATCGTCCACGGCGGCGGCGCGAACCACCGCCACACCCTGTTCAACGGCGTGCTCATCAAGGAAAACCACGTGATGGCCGCCGGCGGGATCCGCGAGGCTATCCGCCGCGCCTGGGAGGGCACGCACCACCTGATGCGCATCGGCGTGGAGGTGGAGGATCTCGGCCAGTTTGACGAGGCGTTGGAGGCCGGGGCGGATGTCATCCTGATGGACAACATGTCCAACGAGGACATGCGCGAGGCCGTCGGCCGCGCCACGGGTCGCAAAGTCATCCTGGAGGCCAGCGGCAACGCCACCCTCGACCGTATCCGCTCCATGGCGGAGACGGGGGTTCATTTCATCTCCGTCGGCGCCCTGACGCATTCCGCGCCCTCCATAGACCTGACACTTCTCATCGAGAACAGCGGAAGCTGACCTGGCCGATGGACAAACGATGCCCTCCGGACCTTTCCCCCACCGCCGCCAGCCGTGCGGCGGCGGGGTTTTTTGGGGTATGCTGGGAGGCGGCGCGGCCAAGGGATCTTGCATAGATGCTGCTGGTGGTTGACATCGGAAACACAAACACCGTGCTCGGGCTCTACAAGGGCCGCGAGCTTTGCGGCCATTGGCGTTTTGAGACGGCCAACCACCGCACGGGCGACGAGATGCACATCCTGCTGCACATGCTCCTCCAGAGCATCGGGGTGAGCCCGGCGGAGATCCGCGGCTGCTGCCTGTCCAGCGTGGTGCCCCAGATGAACACGGCCCTCCAGGAGGCCTGCCGCAAGGCTTTCGGCTGGGACCCCTTCATGGTGGAGCCCGGCGTCAAGACCGGCCTCGTGCTCCACTGCGACAACCCGAAGGAGGTGGGGGCCGACCGGATTGTGAACTCCGTCGGGGCGCTGGAGGACCGGAAGCCCCCCCTCATCATCGTCGACTTCGGCACCGCCACCAGTTTCGACGCCGTGACCGCCCGCGCCGAATGGGTCGGCGGTGTCATCGTTCCCGGCATCCACCTCGCCTCCGAGGCGCTTTTTGAGCACTGCGCCAAGCTGCCCCGCGTGGACATTGTGGTCCCCAAGAACGTCATCGGCCGGAACACCACGGACAACATACGGTCCGGGCTGACCTACGGCTATGCCGACCTCGTGGACGGTTTGGTGCGCCGCATGCGGGCCGAGATGGACGGCGACCCCGTCGTAGTGGCCACGGGCGGACTGGCCCGCGTGATCGCCCCGATCTCCTCCGAGATCGCGCATGTGGACCCCTGGCTCACCCTCAAGGGCCTGCGCGTGGTGTATGAGAAGAACGTGGGGGCCGTCGCATGAGGCGCGCGTCCGCCGCTCTCGCGCTCGCGCTGCTCGCCGCAGGCTGCTCCCCAGCCCCAAAGGCGCCCCCGGGGGACACGGCCCCGGCGCCGGACGCCGCCCAGCCGGCGGATCCCCTCTCCGGAACGGATGACGCGCTTGTCATGACGGGCATTAACCTGTACATGCACCGGGCGCGCCAGGCCGAGGGCGTGGCGCGCAAGCCGGAGTTCTGGATCCACGCCGAAACCTTCTCCATGGCCGGGGAGGAACGGTACCTCTTTGAGAACGCGCGCGCCGTGGTCTACGACGACAAGGACGCGGAGTCCATGGTCATCGAGAGCCGCCGGGGCCAGTTCGAGCAGGAGAAGCGCGCCGTGCTGGAGGAGGGGGTCGTCGTGCGCGCGGGCACCATGACGCTGAACCTGGCCTCCGTCGTCTGGGAACGCCCGGAAGAGGGCGCGCCGGGCGAGGCCCGCTCCGACGGCCCCGTCTCGGTGGACGATCCGGGGTTCAAACTGGAAGCGCGCGGCCTGCGCCTGTATCCTGACACCAAGGCCTTCGAGCTGGACAACGTCACCGGATTCATCACATTCGGAAAGGAAGCGTCATGAAGGGATTTCCGAGACTGCTGACCCTGGGGCTCGCCGCCTGCGCCGCCCTCGCCGCCGCGCAGGACCAGGGGCTGGGCGGCTACTCCTCCATGGAGATTGACGCCGGGCAGATGAAGGGCAACTTCGCCACCGGCGCCATTGACGAGATGACCGGCGGCGTCAAAATCCGCCTCCTCTCCGACGACGAAAAGCTCAAGCCCCTGCCCATCAAGGCGCAGACCATGAAATTCACCTGGACCGAGGGCGCGTCCACCCCCTCCCTCATCATCATGGAAAAGGGCGTCGAGGTGACGCACCCCGACGCGTCCATCACCGCCGACCGGGCTGAGTGGAATTTTGACAGCGGCGCTCTCGTGTTCACCGGAAACCCCGTGGTGAACAACGAGCGCATCAAGGGCCTGCGCGGCGACCGCATGACCCTCAACCTCAAGGACAACACCTTCCAGGTGGACCGGGTCCGGGCGGACCAGGTGCCCCTGCAGGGGGTAGAGGGCGGCGGCGCGCGCGGCGGCGCCATGCTGGTGTCCGAGGCCGACGTGAAGGACTGGGCCGGGCTCATCACCGCCCTGCGCGGCGAACTGAAGGCCGGCGGCCCCTCGCCCGCGCGGCAAATCACCGGCCTGCTCTCGCCGGACAAGCAGAAGATGCTCACCACCCTGGACACGGCTGTGCTCCTGGAGAACAAGGGCGAGCTGGTGAAGGTGCTCAACAACGCCGTGAAGAGCCCCAAGCTCTACGACGAGGCCGCCTGGGCGGGAAAGGCGCTGCCCGAAGAGGCCAAGGCCCTGGTCGCCGCCGCTGAGCGCTCCCCGGAGGATCAGGCGAAACTTAACCGCCTCCTGCTGCACGCGGCCTACCCCGAACTGGTGGCCGCCCCGTGAGCGCCGCCCCCCTTTTGGAGGCACGCGACCTCCGCAAGGCCTTCAAGAAACGCGAGGTGGTGCGCGGGGTGGCGCTGTCCATCCAGCCGGGCGAGGTGGTGGGCCTGCTCGGTCCCAACGGCGCCGGAAAGACGACCACTTTCTCCATGATCGTCGGCCTGCTCAAGCCCGACGGGGGCACGATTCTTTTCCAGGAGCGGGATGTCACCCGGGAGCCCATGTACCGCCGCGCCCGGCGGGGCATCGCCTATCTCCCCCAGGAGCCCTCCGTCTTCCGCAACCTCAGCGTGCGCCAGAATCTTCTGGCCATTCTCGAATACCAGGCCCTCGGCCGCGCCGAGATGAATGCCCGGGCGGACCGCCTTCTGGAGGAGCTGAACATCGCGCATCTGGCCAACAGCCCCGCCTACACCCTGTCCGGCGGCGAGCGCCGCCGGACGGAAATCGCCCGCGCCCTCGCCATCGAGCCCAAGGTCTTCCTCCTCGATGAGCCCTTCGCGGGCATTGACCCCATCGCCGTCGCGGACCTGCAGGACACTGTTTCCCGCATGCGTGAAAAGGGCATCGCCGTCCTCATCACGGACCACAATGTCCGCGACACCCTCAAGATCACGGACCGCGCGTACATCATCAACGAGGGTTCGGTGCTGGCGGCGGGCACGCCGGAGGAGATCGCCGGCGACGCCCGGGTCCGGCAGATTTATCTCGGCGAGCATTTCCGGCTCGACTGACCCCTTCCCTTTTTGGGTCAGTCTTTTGGGGGCTTTCCGCGAAGCAGCGGCGCAAGCGGGCACCCGTCGCACTGCGGCCGCGCGCGGCAGAAATCCTTCCCCGTCCACACAATCAGGCCGTGGAACTCCTTGAACAGCGCCACCTCCGGTGCCAGGGAGGTCTCAAACAGGGCGCGCAGCGCCTCATAGGGGATTTCCTGGGGGGCGATCCCGTGCCTGCCGAGAATGCGGCGGGTGTATGCGTCCACCACAAACACGGGTTTCCCGCAGGCGTAGAGCAGGATGTCGTCCGCCGTCTCGGGGCCAATCCCCTTCAGGGCCAGCAGTTCCGCACGCAGCGCCTCCAGGGGCTCCGCCGCCATGCGGTCCATCCGGCCCCCGAAACGCTCCCCGAGCCACCGGCAGAACAGCAGCACGCGCTCCGTCTTCTGCCGGAAATATCCCGACGGCCGAAGCGCCGCCTCCACCGTGTCGCGGTTCGCGGCAAGAAGCGCGGCGGGAGCCATCAGTCGGGCGGCCTTGAGATTGGCGATGGCCTTCTCCACATTGGTCCACGCCGTGTTCTGGGTGAGGATCGCGCCCACAGCCACCTCGAAAGGTGTGTCGCCGGGCCACCAGCCCGTCGGCCCGTAATGCGCGGCCATCAGGTCATAAAGGCGCAGCAGCGCCGCGGACCGTCGGGAACGCCCTGGCTCGCTCATGGGAACCGGCGCCCCTCCCTCAGGGCCTGGTCCAGCAGGAGCACCCCCATGACGGTGAAGGCGTCCCGGATGGCGCCGGTGGTGACCTGCCTGACCGCCTCCTTCAGCGGGGTCCAGCGCACGGACAGCACCTCGGTGCCCTCAGGGTCGGCTTGCACGGCGCGCAGGCCGGTGGCCACGAAGAGAAACGCCCGCTCGGAGGAGTGGCAGTTGCTCAGGTGCAGCTCCCCGCCCAGAGGCTCCCACCGGTCGGCCTCCAACCCCGCCTCCTCGCGCAACTCGCGGCGGATCGCCTCCAGCGGCGCCTCTCCCTCGTCAGTCCCCCCCTCCACGATTTCCCAGGAATACTCGTCCACGGCGTACCGGTACTGGCCGACCATGCACAGGTTCATGTCCGCGTCCAGCGCCAGCGCGGCGGTGGCAACCCGCGACTCCACCACTCCGTAGATACCGGGAAGTCCGTCAGGACGGATGACCTGGTCCTCGCGGACGGTTATCCAGGGATTCCGGTAGGCCACGCGTGACGAGATGCGTTTCCAGGGGTTTTGGGGAGAAGTCATGAAGTGATGATACCGGCGTCGAACGGAGCGAAGCCAGTTTTCCGGCCTGCCCACCGCGCGGCCCGAGCCCCCTAAGGGATCGCGGCGCCCTCGACGGAAAGCCGTCCCCCGTGATCAGCCGTGGCCGCGCCGCCCCACGCGGGAAAACCCACGGCGGCCTCCGAAGTGCCCGGGGCAAGGCGCCAGACCACCGTGGCGAATACGGTCCCCTCGCGGGTAATGGAAAGCGGGGAGGACGGTGTGGCCAGAAGAAGCAGCGTGCCGTCGTCGCTTACCTCGGCGCGGACGGCGCCGCCGGTGCGCTCTGGAACCCAGGAAAATCCCGGAATGCCGGGGGCGGGCAAGGTCAACAGGACGGCCTTCACCCGCGCGCGCCGCTCATGCGAGAGAATCACCCGAACGCTGCCCTCGTGCGCTCCGTCCGGCAGGTCTTGCGGAAGCCCTTCGTGGACAAGGCTGCCCGAGAGGAGGCTCCGCCGGGTATAGCGGTACCCTCCCGGCAGCACACCGTTCAACTCCATGTCCTGAACCTCAACCCGGACATCCACGGTTCCCTCCTCGGAGGGACTCTCGGGAACCCGCGCAAGAGCGCCCAGTCCGCCGGGGACGGGGCTCCATTCGGCGCGATGGTTCCCAAACCATAGCCGGGCATTTCTTGAAAACCCACGCCCCGTGACAGCAACAATGTTTCCGCCCTCCGCCGGCCCCGAAGCGGGCTCGACGGCGGCGATGTACGGCGTGCCATAGACCGGCGCGGGATCCGGGTCGGCCCCGTCCCATGCGCCGTCCCCGTCAGAGTCGGCGTTTCTCGGGTCGGTCTCGCCTGGATCCACCATCCCGTTGCGGTTCCAGTCCTCCATCCCGTCGGGCACACCGTCGCCGTCGGAGTCGTCGCGCAGCCAGTCCGTCTCTCCGGGGTCCCGCGCGCCGTTCCCATCGACGTCCTCCTGGTCATCCGCAAGCCCGTCGCCGTCCATGTCGGCCCCTTCCGCCGGCCCCCGCGCCAGCCAAACGGCCAACTGTTCGATAAAACGGCCCGCCGCGGCATCCCCCCGCTCGGCGGCGTCAAGCAGGGCCGTGGAGGACAGCGCCGCCACGCGCCCGTGGCCGAAGGCCCGCGCCATGAAAACCGCCGGCCCATCGCCGTCGCGCACCTGATGGAAATCCGCCAGCGGCCGCCCCGGAGGACGTGGTCCGGCTTCCAGCATGGTGAACCCCACCGACCCCGACGCCGGAATGCCGGGCCAGAAACGCAGCGGACCCCCGCCCTTTGCCATCCCGGAGGGAGGCTCGGAAGGGGCCGACGCGCTCACCGACATTCCAAAGGGTGCCAGCCACAGCGCCATGGCGGCCGCCGTCTCCGGTTCCCCACCGATGACAAGCAGTCCGCCGCCCCCGGACACGTGCCCCTGAAGCTGTTGCCGCGCGAAATACCCGGACGCCAGGGCGCGCGCGTTCGCCACCACGACACGCCAGGCACCAAGGCTCCCGGAAAGGGGAACGGACACAGAGGACTGCGCGAGATGCGACGGCGGTCCCGCCAGACGCGACCACACTGCGGGCCAGTATTCATTTCCGCCGCCCCCGGGACACACCCAGAGCAGGCGGGCCAACGGCGGGCCCGTCGTGCGCACACGCACCAGGGTCGTTGCGGAATGGCCGGCGGCGGTCCGCGTCCGAACGATCCCCTCCGCCCCCCCCGCCGCGGGCAGCCGCGCGGGATCCGCGCCCAAGTAGACCATTCCCGGGCCCTCTCCGGCCCGGGGATACAGCACCAGCCAGGGCATCCTCCCCTTGTCATACTCGACAGTCCATTGTGACCCGGCCTCCGCCCCTATGGGCAGCGCCCGGAGCTCGCGCCCAGCCGCCGCGCCGCGAAGTTCCACCGCGTAGGGGGCCAACTCACGGGACGCGTCCGGTTTCGGATCCTCCTCCCCTGCGGACGGAAGGGGCACAACCGCAGTCACATGGCCCGACTGGAGCGACACATTCGGCCCCTCGGCCGTTTCGGGGGACACCCGGTGCAGACGCGACGCCTCCCCCACGAACAGTGCGCCCGTTTCCCAGGCGAGTGCGCGCACGGGTGCGTCAAACGCGCGGACCGGCCCTGTTCCCCGCACGCCGTCCAGCCAGATTTCCAGCCGCCGCCCCAGCGCCACGGCCACCGTGTCGCCTCCGTCGCGGGACGAGGAGAAAAGAAACCCGTCAGCGGCGCCCGTCAGGGCGGCTTCCCCCGTCTTGGTCCATCCCTCGTCTCCCGCGCCCGCGTCAATGCGGGCCAGATAGGCGAAATCCGTTCCGGGCACGGTGGTTCCCGCGCGGCACGCGTCCTGGCGCAGGAATTGGACCGCCTCCGAAGACGCCTCGCCGCGAAGCGTTACGGGCAGGGCCGACCACGTCCGGGAAAAGACTTGGAAGAAGAAGACCATGCTGAGCGGCTCGCCCGCCGCACCCGCGAGAGATGTTCCGGAGACCACTGCGGCCACGGTTGCTCCGCCGGGCGACACGGCAAGCCCGCGCGGGTCGGCGCAGGCCGGATCCCATCCTGGAGCCTCTGAAAGGGGAAAATGCTGGGCCTCCGGCGTTCCGGAAACACACAGGGACAGCACCGCCCCCCCGCCATCCCCGGAGGCGCACAGTGACGCCGCAAGCGGTACGGGCGTTCCCGTGAACTCGGGATCGTCGACGGCAAAAACGACGCCCACAGGTCGCCCCGGCAGCGTCCATTCATCCTCGGTATAGGCGGCCAGTGCGTCCGGCGTGACCCGGCGCACACGCAGCCGGCCCCTTCCTGTCTCCTCAAACACCCCCGCAACCGCGGCATAGTGCAGTCCATAGCCTGGCAGCTCATACGCCGCCGCCGGCCACTCCCGCCAGCCCGCCTCGGAGCGGAAGGCGACCATGTCCACGGGCGTCAAGCCGGGAATATGGAACAGTGACCCCACCGACTCGGGAAAGCCGGGTCCGGGATGGTGGTCCAGAACGCCCGGTCCGCTCCCGGCCAGGCACACGCGAGCCGCAGGCAGCACCAGCGGCGGTGCCGGGGAGGATGCCCCGGGCAGACGAAGCGGAGAAAGGGGAACGCCCGCGCTTTCGGGGTCCACGACATGCAGGTAGACGGCCGCCGACTGACGCAGCGCGGAAAGCGCGGCGGTCTCCACCAGCGCCCGGTCCGCGTGCGCGCGGCCGCCCGCGAGGAAGACGGCCAGCAGCACCGCCCCGCACCGCGCCAAACGGAGGACCGCCTCACGCCGGGCACACGCCGCGCCTGTGGATGTTTCCGTCATGATCCCTGCATTCCCGTCCTGGAAACAGCATAGCACAGGCACCCCCGCCCCATTTTTTCGACGGAACCCCTCACGGACAAAGGTGCTTCCAGAGAAACCCATACGCCTGTTTCCGCACATGCTCTGGAAAGTCATGTTCATCATGGGGGTATTCCGCGCAAAGGGCCCCGTCCGCCCCCAGCAGGCCGTACACCGGCAGGGCCGCCGCAACGCAGTCCCGCACGCCGGACACGTCGAAATTGGCGTCCAGCACGGGGGCGTTGATGAAAAGCGGGCGCGGGGCGATTGCGGCGAGCACGCCGGGGAAGTCAAAGGGCATGCGGGCGGGGTCTTTCCCGAACTCCGAGGCGATGGCGGGCATGTACCCGTCATGGGTCCATCCGGTGAGGTCCCCCCCGTAGTACTTGGCAAAGGACGTGAATCCGCAGCTCGTGACGGCGGCGCGGATGCGCGGGTCAAACGCGGCGAGGAAGAGCGTGTTGTGCCCGCCAAGGGAGTGTCCGACACACCCGATCCTGTCCGGATCAACCTCGGGCAGCGACTGGAGAAGGTCCACGCAGCGCATGTGGTTCCAGATGCCCTTCATCGTGGCGCTCTTGTATCCCCGGTCGTACAGTTCCCTGCGCGCGGGGACATAATCTCCGAACCCCGGGTAGTCCGGCGCCAGGGTGACGAAACCACGTTCGGCGAGTTCCTGGGCGTAGTTGCGGTTTGTTCCCTCTCCCCTGCCCGTCACCACGTCCTTGCCCAGGGGCGAGGTCGGATGCAGGCAAAGGACCGCCGGCGCCTTTCCCTCGATGTTCTTCGGAATGAGCAGGCAGGCGGGCAACCGGTCCCAGTCCTCCACGGCGAAGGTGATGCGACGCTGCGTGTAGGCGGGAAAATCCGTCTCCTCCAGCACCCGGACGTCCGGCGGAACAACATGTTCCGGGCCCGGCAGCGGCCCCATCACGCGCTGCATTCCCTCCATAATCCGTGTCCGGCGGCCCTCCCATTCCTCCCGCGAGGAAACCGGGCGCTCGCTTCCCTTATCGTCCCGGCACTGCAACAGATCCGGCACGGACAGGATACGGACGGCGGCGTCATCGGTAAAGCACGGCAAGTGCGCCACGCCCTCCCCCGGCATTCTCTCCTTGAGCTTATCCAACCAGTCTGTCCGGAGAAGCGTCTCTGGCTCCGCGGGGTCAAGATCCAGTTCCACCTCGGGGGGCAGTTCCAGATTTGTCATCCAGGGTCTCCAACTCTCCGCCCGAACCGTCCTTGCCACCATTGCCCGGGGAAAGGACAACAACACGGACGCGTGGCCCGGCCCCAGGCCCAACAGTTGCGCGTTCCGGGGATAGTGGTACTGCGGGTGGATCAGATAGGCGAGCAGGCTTTTCCCGTCCCCGAGGGCAAAGACGTCCATAAACTCCCCGAGCGTGCCGTCCTCCCCCACACCACGCGCCTTCACGCCCTCCACCGGCGCCCAGTCGGGCCCGCCCACTCCGGTGCCGTCCAGGAAGCGCGCCAGCGTCGTCCAAGTCTTCCATCCGTCTCGCGGATGAATGTCGTCCCACCACCACGGGAGAACCGTGCCCGCGCTTCCCGAAAGCAGGGAGCTCCAGATTCCCTGGCGCAAACCCCGGGCAGAGGGATCCTCCTCCCTGCCGGGACCGCGAAAACTCACGCCGTATTCGCCGAAGAGCATGGGCTTTTCATAACGCTCGCGAAAGCGCCGCACAGTCTCCTGGATTCTGAGGCCCGCCGGATCGCTTTTCTCTCCCAGATAGAGGTGGTACTGCGCGATGTCCAGTCCGGGCAGCTCCCACAGCCCCCTGTCCTCCGAGGATCCCGTGAGGCTGGTGGTCACGGAGCGCGGCCAGGGGTCGGTCCTCTTGAGGTGCTCCGCCATGTCCCCGTGCCACTGGAGGACGTCGGGGCGGCGCAGCTTGGGAAACACGTTGTCGTACTCGTTGAAGAACTCCCACGCGAACACCGCCGGCGACGCGCCCCAGCGCGCGACGATGTAGCGCAGCCGTTTCTGGTAGAGCGCTCGCGCGGCGGGGTTTGCGAAAAAGTCATTCTGTTCTTCGCACGGCCCGCCGTTCGCGACATTGTAGGGGTGCGAGGGCCAGAAATCGTTGCCCCCCCACATGTCCGGCTCGTCCTGAAAAATTCCGTGGAAATCCAGGCAAAGCATGACATAGATGCCCCTCTCCTCCGCCAGACGTAGCACTGCGTCCAGCAGCGCCGCCTTGTCCTGGTTGTAGTTCAGCCGGTCGCCGGGCCTGTCCTCGATGCCGAAGCCGAAGGGACTCATCCAGAGGCGGGTGCAGTTCAGACGGGCGGCGGCCATGGCGTCCAGCCAGATTTTGTAGTCCTCCCGCCGCCCCCAGCAGGCGTTCGCCCCCAGCAGAACCACCGGTGCCCCGTCGTCCCGCTGAAACCATCGGCGGCGGGTGGGCTCCACCCGTATCCTCCGCATGACGGGCCGGTCCCCCGGCGCCACGGAAAACTCTCCCCGGTCCACGGGCGACGGCGCCGCCCCGTCCAGCCCCGCAAGCACCGTGTAGGTTACGCGTCCGGCATGCTCCGTCCCCCAACGCACCCGCCAACTACCCGGATTCTCTCCCCCGCGCGACCAAAACGCGGGCGCCCGCAGCTCCGGAGCGCCCTCCGGGGCAAAGACCACCTCGACGGCGATCTGGTCCGGATCGAAGGGGTTCCGCTCCCCCGCCTCCACCCCGCCAACCTCATACTCTGTCCACACCCCGGCGGTCGGGGAACCCACAGGCGTTAGCCCACCGTTTCCCAGCGCCAAGACGCACAGCACCAGCATTCCGACCATGCCAACCTCCGTCAACCCGTTTGTGGGCCTTTTTCAGCCCTCTCTCAAACCCTTCACTGCGGCTTCCAGTGGCGGCGGGACGCCGCGCGCCTTCGATGTCCTATACTACCCGCATGGAGCAACCGAAATCGTACACCTATTCCTGGCCCCGGCCCAACGTCACCGTGGATGCGGTGGTCTTTCGTCCGGGCCCGCAGGGATGCCTGGAGGTTCTCCTGATCCGCCGGGACCGCGCCCCCTTTGCCGGGTGCTGGGCTCTGCCGGGCGGGTTCGTGGAAGAGCATGAGCCGCTGGACGCGGCGGCGGCCCGCGAACTTGCCGAGGAGACGGGGCTGAAGGGCGTGGCGCTTTGCCAGCTGCGCGCGTTCGGCGACCCGGTCCGGGACCCGCGCGGGCATACCATCTCCATCGCCTACACCGGGGACGCGCCGCCGGACGCCCGCGCGCTTGGGGGGGACGACGCCCGCGAGGCGGCCTGGTTTCCCTTGGACGCGCTGCCCGCGCTGGCGTTTGACCACCTCAAAATTGTAGAGTATGCCCTTGCATGCCGCAATGAGGAGCCCCTCATTTGAAACCCCTTGAGACAGACGCGCTGGTCGTGGTGGACGTGCAGAACGACTTCTGCACGGGCGGCGCGCTGGCCGTGCCCCGCGGGGAGACGGTGGTGGGGCCCATCAACCGGCTGGTGGACAAGTTCCGCCATGTCGCCTTCTCGCGTGACTGGCACCCCTCCGACCATTGCAGTTTCGGGTTCCCCCCCGAGTACCGTGACGGCAGCTGGCCCATCCACTGCGTGCAGGACACGCCGGGGGCCGAGTTTCACGGCGACCTGCGCGTGCCGCTGGACGCCGTTTTCATCGAAAAGGGCGATGATCCGGGCGTGGAGGCGTACAGCGCCTTCGAGGGCACCCGCCTG
>JAKPUV010001047.1 GCA_029554925.1 Candidatus Hydrogenedentota bacterium
CCCGCCCTCCTCACGGGCTTTCACCCGAAAAAGGTTATCGAGGGCGCGGGGGGAAAAGGGGTCCGCCGCGAGCCCGTAGACCGTCTCCGTGGGATAGGCGACCACGCCGCCGTCTTGGAGCACCCCGACCGCCTTGTCCAGCCCCTCCCCGGCGGGCAGGATCAGGGGGTGCATGCCAGGCGCTCCAAGAAGGCCCGCATCTTGCCCAGGGCCTCGCCGCGGTGGCTGATTTTGTGCTTCTCCGCCGTGTCCATCTCGCCGAAGGTGATGTCATGCCCCTCGGGCACGAAGACCACGTCATAGCCAAAGCCGTTGCTGCCGAACGCCTCGACGGAGATGTGGCCGTGAACCCGGCCCCACTCGATGTGCGACGGGTGGCCGGGGCGCACCAGCGCGGCGCAGCAGGCGAAATGCGCCGTGCGGTCGGGCCAGGGCACCTCCTCCAGCGCGTCCAGCAGTTTCTCGTTGTTCCGGGTGTCGTTGGCGTCCTCGCCCGCATAGCGCGCGGAGTACACGCCCGGCGCGCCGTCCAGCGCGTCCACCACCAGCCCCGAATCATCGGCGAGGCAGGCCACGCCGAAGGCTTTGCTGTAATACTCCGCCTTCAGGAGGGCGTTCTCCTCGAAGGTGACGCCCGTCTCCTCGGGTTCGGGGACAGACGGGAAATCGCGCAGGCTCTTCACCTCCCACGGCAGGCCCTCGAGCAGGTGCGCGAGTTCCGCCGCCTTCTTGGGGTTTCCGGAGCCGATGAGCAGTGTTTCAGCCATTTGCCAGTGCCTCCCGCTGGGCCGCGAGCAGTTGCCGGATGCCGTCCTCCGCGAGGCCCAGCAGGGCGTCCAGGGCGGCCCGGTCAAAGGGGGCCCCCTCCGCCGTGCCCTGCACCTCGATGAAACGGCCCCGGTCGTCCATGACCACGTTGATGTCCACCTCGGCCGCCGAGTCCTCCTCATAGCAGAGGTCCAGCAGCGGGCGCCCGCCCACGATGCCGGCGCTGATGGCGGCGCAGGCGCCCCGCAGCGGCGACTCGGCCAGGTGGCCGGATTTCACGGACAGGGCAAAG
>JAKPUV010001347.1 GCA_029554925.1 Candidatus Hydrogenedentota bacterium
GCATGTGGTCCGGCGTGGTCACCGTGACGGCGTCCAGGTTCTTGTGCTCCTTGTCCAGCATCTCGCGGTAGTCGCGGTACACCTTCGCGTTCGGGAACCGCTTCACCATCTCGCCGAGGTGGTTCGCGTCCACGTCGCACAGGGCGTAGATGTTCTCGCCGCTCACCCCGTCCACATCGCCGCCGCCCATCATGCCACCCACGCCGATGCAGCCCATGCTCAGCTTGTCGCTCGGGGCGGCCTGCCCCGACCCCGCGAGCACATGGCGCGGGACGATGGTGAACAGCGGGAACGTTGCGGTGGCGGCCAGAAACGCGCGCCGCGTGGTCTTAGGCGTCCTGGGGGATTCCTTGCTCATGATGGCTCCTTCCCGGTGGGGGGTGGGGTCCGGCGGCCCGGACGATTCCGTATTAGCCCTTAACCGGGCGTTTCATTGCAAGTCCGCCGGCGAGGCGGCGATCTCCAGCCGGTTGGTGATGTACATGTGCTGGCTGCGCAGGGTGATGCCGTTGCGCATGGTGTTGGGTTCGGGGACCATGTGCGCCGGGCGCGGCGTGACCCCCGGGATGGAGGGGAACCCGTAGACAGAGGCGAAGGCCTCGAACACCGGCGGGTCGCCCGGCTCCGTCTCCAGGACCACCTCGTAGCCGCCGGCGGGGAAGAGCTCGAAGGAGAGGGAGAAGGGGTCTTTTCCGGGTGTCGTCGCAACTCCCGCGACGGTGGCCGCCGTCACGGGCGCGCCGCCGGTCTGGCGCAGTTCCATGCGGTAGGGGGCGTCGTGCGCGAACAGGCGCATCGTGACACGCCGCTTCCCGTCCACCGTTTCGTCCCGCACCCCCTCGGCGCGGACGCCGCGCAGGCTTTCGGCGACGGGCGCCTCAGCGCGGAGGTAATGGTCACCGTGCGCCCAGGGGAGCAGGTCAGAGATGGGCGCGCGCAGGCCCTTGGGGAAGAACTGCTGCGTCCACTCGTCCACCTTGACGTCCTCGCTGAGCCAGAAGGCCTTCCCGGAGTCCAGGTCCGCGGTGTACACCACGGAGTTCATCAGGGGCCGGTCCTTGCAGGGCTTTCCGATCAGGAGCCCCGCGCCCAGCAGCGCGAGCGACAGCACGGCGGCGGCCGCGCCAAGGGCCCACGAGCGGCGCACCCGGGCCAGCAGCGACATCACCGGCATGAGGGTGAGCAGGATGACGACGACCAGCGCGGCGAGGATGGGCGCGCCGAGAATGTTGATCATCCACATGAGCTGCTGCCATCCGGGCGGCAGGAGGCACAGGGCGGGCGCGGCGAAGAGGGCCGCCGCCAGCAGGAGGCCCGGGCCGGGCTCGCCCTTGCGGCTTCCCGCCAGCAGCAGGAGCAGCGCGCCGGCGCCGAAGATCACGGGCCAGGTGAAGAGGTATGCGCCGCCCGGAAACAGCAGCGCCGCCCCAGCGACCAGGGGGCGGCCAGGCCATCGCGGCGGCCTGGAGTTCGGCGGCCCGGAGCCGTCGGGCCGCGGGGAGATACACCAGCAGCGCCGCCGCCAGGGCCATGAGGCCAAAGGAGACACTGAAGAGGTTGCCGTCGTAGAGGGCGCGCGGTTCGGGGATGTAGGTGAGCTTCACCGTGTACAGGTGCAACACGTTCTCATAGCCGAAGACCACGCAGAACATGCCGAGCGCGAGCAGCGCGGCCGCGCCCGCCGCCGCGGGGAAGAGCAGCAGGGCCTTCACATAGCCCCCCAGCGTGATGCGGCGTGTCACAAGCCCGGCGAGGGTGGCCAGCAGCAGGGCGGCGATGGCCAGAACGGCCAGGGGTTTTTCCCGGGAGAGGGGGTACTGGACCAGGTTGAATCCCAGCGCGTTGAAATAGACGTCGTTGCCGCCGCCGAGGTCCACCGTTGCGAAGTCCGCGTTCCCGAAATGCCCGATGGTCCCCATGACATGGGCGCCGAAATGCTGAATGCTGTCCGGGTCCATGTGCTCCGGCGAGTCGTTCATCGTGTGGTACCACATGAACTTGTCAATGTACGCGACGTTGTAGCCCTTCATGCCCGCGTTGCGGAACCGGGTGAAGTCCCCACCGAAGGGCGACGCCTTGTAAATGGCAAACATGAGGGAGCTGGACACGGGCAGCGCGCCGTGGGCCGTCGCCGCGCGCAGCTCGCGGATGGCCGTGCCGTTTCCCGACGAGGTCTCGAAGACCAGGGCCGTCCCGCGCGTGCCGCGCACGTCCAGACAGCTCATGACGCCGACCTCCGCCGCCAGGGGGTGCGTGCAGAAGCCCTCCGCCCCGTAGCCCCCGATCTCCTCCGCGTCCGCGAAGACAAACACCACGTCGTTGCGCGGGCGCGGGCGGTTCATGAGGGCGCGCGCCGCCTCCAGCATGGCCACGCACCCCGCAATGTCATCCGTGGCCCCGGGGCCGTAGGGCACCGAGTCGTAATGCGCGCTGAAGGCCACCGAGCCCGTGCTGTCCGTGCCGGGGATGCGCCCGATCACCGCCTGCTGCAGGCGGACCGTGTTCCCGTTCACGGCGGGCTTGGACATGAATTCCGCCTCCACCCCCATGCGCCGCAGTTCCTCCAGGAAATATTTCGCCACCTCATCGTTCTGCCGGGACCCCGCCGGATGCGGCACGGCGGAGCACGCGAACCCGTGCGCAATCGCCCGGTGCGCCGAGAACAGGTCCGCCGGGGCGTCCTTCGGAAGCGCCTTCGGCGGCCGCTGCGCCAGCACGCTGTATCCGGCAAGCCCCGCCGCAAACAGGGAGGCGGCGAGGGCGCAGACAAGGACGGTACGGTTTGCGGGCATGATTTTTCCTCGGGGGTGTCCGGGCACCTGTTCGGGATGATGGATACATCTTGGCGTTCTTCCCGCCAAGACGTCCCCGAAGAAGGACTTGGCCCGTCGGGAGAGGGTTTCACAGGAGGCGCCATGGCGGCGGATGCAAACCTGCGGATGCGCGAAAAATCAATAAAATCAAATACATAGAGATGTTCAGGACGGTTGACACCACGACACAATTGCGATAGGATTCAGTAGGCGCTATGAGTAGTCATTCCCATTATCCCCGGCCTTGCTGGGCGCACAGGAGATGGTGAAATGTCTTTTTCGAAAGAACACCCCCGTTTTCAGCCTCCCCGCCGTGTTGCCCGACCCCTAACCGCCCTGCTTGTGACGGCCGCGGTTTGCGTCTGCGGGGTCATGGGCGAGGCGCACGCGGTCAAGCGCATTCTGCTGGTGGGGGACAGCTGGGCGCAGTGGCCGTGGGACATGGGGGCCTTCCAGGCCGTGCTCAACGGGAACTACGGCGCGGGGGTGAACGAGGTGGAGGGGGAATACACGGCGCTGGGCGGATCCACCGCGGCGGGCTGGGCGGCCAACTTCACGCCCGACGAGGGCACCTTCCCGTCGCCGCCGGGCCACACGAACATGCGGGCGCTCGACCGCATCACCTGGTGCCTGAACACCTGGCCGACCATTGACATCATCCACCTGAGCATATCGGGCAACGACATGTGGTCGTGGCGGACCACCTGGACGCCGGAGCAGGAGGACGAGCTGTTCGACGCCATTGAGGCGAACGTGGGGGCGGTGGTCAGCTGGATCCGGACCAACCATCCCCGCGTGAAGATCCTTCTTGCGGACTACGACTACCTGAACATCACCGAGACCTGCACCTACGGCATGGCGGAGTTCAACTGGCCCGCCGCCATCCTCGCGGGAACCCTGGGGTTCACGGTGGGGGACCTCGCGCAGAACAAGGCGAACAACCAGCAGATTAACCAGTTCTTCGCCCGGTTTTCCGAACGGAAGCGGGATATGGCGCAGGTCATAGACCGGTGCGACTATGTGCAGAATTTCGGCAACATCCAGTGGCGCGTCGGTTACGTGAACAGTCTGGGGCGCTTTTTCGACCCCTACACGGTGCCGCTTCCCGGCATGGCGCCGGACTACCTGCCCTTTCCCGGCGGCGATGTCACCTATGGAACCCCGTCCCTGTACATGAACATCATCGAGGGAAGCCAGCGCGACGCCATCCATCTGAGCGACCAGGGCTACCGCCTGCTTTTCGACAACTGCCTCATGCAGTACTACGCCGGATGGCTGGCGGACACCTCGGCGCCGTGGGTGCAGTCCGTCACGCGGGTGCAGCCCAGCCCGACAGAGCTGGCCCAGGTGCAGTTTCTTGTGACCTTCAGCGAGGGGGTGCGCGGGGTGGACGCCGCCGATTTCACCCTGGCGGGAAGCTCCGCCGCCGGGGCGTCCATCGTCTCGGTGACGGGCGCGCACAACGGCAGCACCCGCACCGTCACCGTGGACACCGCCGCCGCGCCCGACGGCACCCTCGGCCTCACCTTCACCGACAACGGCACGGTCTACGATGTCAACTGGAACGCTGTCGGCGGCGAGGGGACGGGGAACGGCGACTTCACGGCGGGGCAGGCCTACGTCCTCGACCGCACCGCGCCTTCCGCGCAGATTCTGCCCGGTGTCGCCGAGCCGACCGGGCTCTCAGCCGTGCCGTTCACGGTGATGTTCAGCGAGGCCGTGACGGGCTTCGACGTGTCGGACATCCAAGTGGCGGTCACCTACGGCACCGGCACCACCCAGGTGACCGGGTTCAGCGGCGGCGGCGCCCAGTACTCCTTCCAGCTGGTCGCCAACCGCACGGAGCCCATGGCGGTGTCGGTCAGCGTGCCTGCGGGGGCAGCGGTGGACCAGGTGGGCAAGGGGAACGTGTTTTCCACCTACACGGACGGCGTGGACGACGCCTACGAGTTCCTCTTCACCGGCGGGGCGGGGGAGCCCGGCAACCTCTACGCCAGCAGCGGGCTGCTGGGAGACCTCACCGTGGCGGGCGCTGAGACGATTGCGGTCAACACCGGCGCCACGCCGCCGACCCTTCAGGTAGGGGCCGCGCCCGCCCTTCAGGGGAAGGTCGTGGCGGCCGTCGGCGGCAACGTCGCCAAGTTTGAGTTTGCCGATGTGGACGTCGCGGCGGCGGCCGCCGTCACGGTTGCCGGCGCTCGGCCCCTCGTCATCGCGGCGGCGGGCAACCTGCGGTGGGACGCGGCGGTGGACGTTTCCGCCGCCGTGCCCGGACGGGCGGGCGGCGGCATCGGCGGCGCGGGCGGCCCCGGCGCGGCGGGCGTCTCCGGCGGCGCGGGCGCCTCCTCGGGCGGCGCGGGCGGCCCCGGCGGCGGCGGCGGGACGGGCGGTCTTGACCTCAATGACGCGGGCAATGGCCCTGCCGCCGGTGGTGCCCGGGTTGCGCCCGCACCATCGGCACGGCGGGAAACACCGGCACCGCCGGGACTATCGGAAGCGCCGGGTTCGGCGCGGCGGGCGGCCCGGGCAGCGGTGGCACCGGCGGCGGCG
>JAKPUV010001048.1 GCA_029554925.1 Candidatus Hydrogenedentota bacterium
GTAGATGTCGCGGAAGTTGGCGTCCACGGGGTTGTAGACCTGCATGGCCGTGTTCGGGTTGATGTTGCAGAGGGTGCGGTGGTTGTTCGCGCAGACCTCCAGCCAGTTGTGGATGCCGCCGAGGACGATGTCCGACGCGAAAACCGTGGCCAGGGTGCCGTCCTCGAAGGTGACGTGCATCATGGAGAAGTCGTCAATGTCGTGGTAGTCCCGGCGGATGTGGCCCTCGTCCTGGAAGTTTTCCATGCGCGTGAGGGCGGCGGTCCGCGCCGACACGGAGACCGGTTTGATGGCCTTGCCGGTGCGCGCGCGGCCCTCCACCGCCTTGAGGTAGAGCGCGGCGGTCAGGGGGTGGCAGCCCTTGCCGATCATCACGCCGCCGCCGGAGTATTTCCAGTAGGCGTAGGTGGCGTTGTGCGACCCCGAGTGGGCCTCCTCGCCGTGGATCCAGAGGATCTGCGCGCCCGTCTTCTCCAGCACCTCGCGCTCCCGCTGGACCGCCGGGGCGTAGACCCAGTTTTCGGCGTAGCAGATGCGGCCCGCGCTTGCGCGCTCCGCCGCCAGCATGCGGCGCACGCTCTCCAGCCCCGCGCGCAGGGCGTCCTCCTTCGGGAACCGGTCCCCGTGGAAGTCCTCCGAGCCGTCGCCGCAGTACCCCGTGAACGGCTTTTCCAAAATGACATGCCGCCCGCGCTTCAGCGCCGCCACGGCCACCTCCTCATGCCCCGCCACGAGCACGCAGCAGTGGACCACGTCCACATCGTCCAGCAGCGCGTCCAAAGAGTCATACGCCGTGATGCCGCGCTGCTGCGCATAGTCCTCCGCCTGCGCCCGGTCCAGCGCGTAGACCCCGCGCACGTCCACGTCCACCCCGTGGACCCGGGACACGGCCTCCCAGTGAAACCGCGCGCTGAACCCCGCGCCCACAATCCCGGCACGGATGCTTTTCTTCTTCATCGTCTGTCTCCTGTTGGCCTAAGTCACAACCTAACCAAGAACGCGCCAGGATGGCGCGTCTACGTTTCGGTCCATCCGTGCACGCGTGGGTCTTCCCGTCAGCGCAAGTCTTGGTCCCCCCTTAGGGGCGGGGATTCGCGGGAGCGAACCGGGGGATGTTCTTCTTTCTTTCCCCGCCATCACCAAAACACCGCATAGAACACGCCGATCCCGGCAAACACCGCCGCGGCCGCAGCGACCGCGACCTTGTCGGTGCGCATGTCCATTTCTTCGCGGACGGGCAGGACCCTGGGCTCCCTCGCCGGGGCGATGAGCGTCATGACGGCCATGGCGGCCAGGGCGACGCCGAAGGTGATCGCCATGCGGTGGAGGTAGGCCACATCGCCCATGCCCCACTGGAGGCCGCCGTAGACTGCGGGTGCCAGCAGCAGCGCCGCCACGCCGGAAAACGCCGGGGCGCGGGGCACGGCGAATCCGAACACGAACACCGCGAGGATGCCGGGGGAGATGTAGCCCTGGAACTCCTGGATGTAGTTGAAAATGCCCTCGAAGCGGGGATTGGCGAGGAAGGGCGCGATGAGGCAGCCCATCACGAGGAACACGAGGGTGGCGGCGCGGCCCATGCCCACGAGCAGCCCCTGGGGCGCGCCGGGGTGGGCGTAGCGCCGGTAGAGGTCCATGGTGAACACCGTGGAGGCGCTGTTGAGCATGGAGGCGATGGAGCTGATGACGGCCCCGGCCAGGGCGGCCAGCATGAGCCCGCGCAGGCCGCGCGGGATGATCTCGCGCAGGAGCGTGGGATAGGCCTGGTCCGGCGAGGACAGCGTGCCCCCGTAGAGCTGCGCCGCCATGATCCCCGGGAACACGATGAAGAACGGCACCAGCAGCCACAGGCCGCCCGCAAAGATGACGCCGAGCTGGCCCTGGCGCAGGCTCTTGGCCGCCAGCGCCCGCTGCACGATGAACTGGTTCAGGCCGCAGTAGTAGAAGATGGGGATCCACATGCCCGCGAGAAGCCCGGTCCACGGCAGCACCGGGTGGTCCGCCGGGAGGATCATGTGGAGCCGGTCCGCGTTGTGCGCGAAAAAGGCGTCCACGCCGCCCACGGCCTGGAAGCCCAGCACCATCGTGAGCAGCCCGCCCAGCAGCAGCCCCGCGCCCTGGATGAGGTCGGCCCAGGCCACGGCCTTCAGGCCGCCCCAGACCGTGTACACCGCCGCCACCCCGCCGATGAGCCACACCGAGCCCGTGAGCGGCAGGCCGAAGATGGTGTGCAGCGTGAGCGCGCCGGAATACAGCACCGTGGCGGTCGTCACCAGCACGTAGATGATGATGGTATACACCGCCATGAGTGCCCGCGCCCAGGTGTTGTAGCGGTACTCCAGATACTCCGGCATCGTGTAGATGCCCGCCCGCAGGAAGCGCGGCAGGAACACAAACGCCACCACCACCACGCCGACGGCGCCTGTGAGCTGCCAGTTGCCCGCCGCGAGACCCACGTTCCCCGCCCCCTGGCCCGCCATCCCCACGAACTGCTCCGTGGACAGGTTCGCCGCCACGATGGACAGCCCGATGAGCGGCCATGTCAGCCCGCGCCCCGCAAGGAAGTAGTCCTCCCCCGTCGCGCCGCCGCTCCGGCTCTTGTATATGCTGAAGACGACAACAAAGCCGATGGCCCCGGCAAACGCCGCCAGATCAAGCAGGCTCAGTTCCACGCGTCACCTCCCCCCGCGGCAGCCCCGGCCCCCGGCACACCGCCGGACCGGCCCCCGCGGGAGTCCTAAAGGTACCCGAAACCCCTGCGCCGCCACAAGAGCAGTCTGGAGGGCGGAGTCTTCTTCCTGAAGCCTGAAGCCTGGTCCGACGGGTCGGACGGGCCTCCAATCGGACCGATCGGACCGATCCGTCGGATCGGTCCGATGAAGCAGGGGTCCCGCGCGCACCGGCATTCTCCGCCGCAGACACCGGGGTGCGGCTTTCGGGTATGATATCCATCGTTTTTATTGTTTCGAGAGTGTCCGGGCGGGTGACCGCCCAAGCGGGGCGCTTTTTCACCCAAGAGAACAAGGATTTTTCTGTCATGGCCGAGCAGATGAGCACATTCCTGACGGTGGTGGGCGGCGGGCCGGGGGGCTATGCCGCGGCGTTTCACGCGGCGGACCTGGGGCTGGAGGTGACGCTGGTGGACACGGAGCCGAACCCCGGCGGCACCTGCCTCTACCGCGGGTGCATCCCGTCGAAGGCGCTCCTGCACGTGGCGAAACTCATCAACGACACCCGCGAGGCCGCCGAGTGGGGGCTGGAGTTCGGCGAGCCCAAAATGGACCTCGAAAAAGTCCGTCGGAAAACCCGGTCGGTGGTGGAGCAGATGACGGGCGGCCTCGGCCAGCTCTGCCGGGCGCGCGGCCTGAACCATATCCAGGGCCGGGCGGGCTTCCTCGATTCAAACACCCTGGCCGTCTTCCACAATGACGGCTCCGAGATCGTCCTGAAGACACAGCACACCATCATCGCCTCCGGATCGCGGCCCACGCTTTTCGGGCCGCTGATCAACTCCCCCCGCCTGATGAACTCGACCTCCGCCCTGCAGATGGAGGAGATTCCGGAGACCCTGCTGGTCATCGGCGGCGGCTACATCGGCCTCGAACTCGGGTCGGTCTACGCCTCCCTCGGGTCAAAGGTGACGGTGGTCGAGATGGCCGACGGCCTGCTGGCGGGGGCGGACCGCGACCTGGTGAAGCCCCTGCACGCCCGGCTCCAAACGCTGATGCACGAGATACTCCTGGGCACCAAGGTGTCCGGCATGAAGGAGGAGAAGCACGGCATCCGGGTGACCCTGGAAGGACCGGCGGTCGGCGAGCTGTCGCGCCTGTTCGACCGCGTGCTGGTGTGCGTGGGCCGCAGGCCCAACTCCAGCGGGCTCAACCTGTCCTCCACCGGCGTGACGGTGAACAAGAAGGGATTCATCGAGGTGGACGCCCAGCGCCGCACTTCGGACCCGGCCATCTTCGCCGTCGGCGATGTGGCGGGCGAGCCCATGCTCGCCCACAAGGCGTCGGCCGAGGGCCGCGTGGCCGCCTCCGTCATCGCCGGGAAACCGGCGGCCTTCGAGCCCCAGGCCATCCCCGCCGTGGTCTTCACGGACCCCGAGCTCGCCTGGTGCGGACTCACCGAGTCCGCCGCCGCCGCAGCGGGCCGCACAGTGCACGTCACCCGCTTCCCCTGGGCCGCCTCGGGCCGCGCCACCACCCTCAGCCGCTCCGACGGCCTCACCAAGCTCCTCACCGACCCGGACACGGGGCAGATTCTCGGCGTGGGCATCTGCGGCGCCGGCGCGGGCGAGCTCATCGCCGAGGGCGTGCTCGCCATCGAGATGGGCGCCACCGCCGGGGACCTCGACCTGACCATCCACCCCCACCCCACCCTCAGCGAGACGGTCATGGAGAGCGCCGCCGCCCTCTTCGGCCTCAGCACCCACATCTACCGCCCCAAACGCGGCTGACCCCGGCGGCAGCCCGCCCGCGCCCCAAAAACCGCCCCTGCCATGAAAAAGCAGGCGGGGCGGTCCTCCTCTCCCTTTTTTGCGGGGCGGAAAACACTGGACAACGCTCGAAGAAACAGCACCTTCTTGTACTTGCTTTTTTTTCTCGTTGGTGATACGCTTAGTTCGAAATAGCAGTAGGCGGGCGTCTTGGGGTTCGGTGTCTGGTGGGATGGTTCTGCGTCCCGGAAAGGAATGTAAGGGGCATGAAGATACTCTTTGGGGCCGGTGTGTTGCTTCTTGCAATGGGGTCTGCGGCGCTGGCCGACCTCTGCGACGGCGTTGGCGCATGCAACCGCCCGTGGACCACGACCGGCTCCGCCGGGTGGTACTACGACTCAACAGTCAGCCATGATACTTGGAACAGCGTTCGAAGCGGCCCGGTGACGGACGGGCAGGCGGCCACCCTCCAGACAACCGTGAACGGCCCCGTGTCGGTCAGTTTCTGGTGGAAAGCCTCGAGTGAGCCGGACTGGGACGCCCTCTCTT
>JAKPUV010001348.1 GCA_029554925.1 Candidatus Hydrogenedentota bacterium
GCATGTGGTCCGGCGTGGTCACCGTGACGGCGTCCAGGTTCTTGTGCTCCTTGTCCAGCATCTCGCGGTAGTCGCGGTACACCTTCGCGTTCGGGAACCGCTTCACCATCTCGCCGAGGTGGTTCGCGTCCACGTCGCACAAAGCGTAGATGTTCTCGCCGCTCACGCCGTCCACGTCGCTTCCGCCCATCATGCCGCCCACGCCGATGCAGCCCATGCTCAGCTTGTCGCTCGGGGCGGCCTGCCCCGACGCCGCCAGCACATGGCGGGGGACGATGGTGAACAGCGGAAACGTTGCGGTGGCGGCCAGAAACGCGCGCCGTGTGGTCTTCGGCGTCTTGGGGGATTCTTTGCTCATGATGACTCCTTCCCTGGGGGATGTGTTCAGGTCCGCGAAAACGGGATTCCCGTATTAGCCCTTAAGGGGACGCCTCATTGCAAGTCCGCCGGAGCGGGCGCGAGCTCCAGCCGGTTGGTGATGTACATGTGCTGGCTGCGCAGGGTGATGCCGTTGCGCATGGTGTTGGGCTCGGGGACCATGTGTGGCGGGCGCGGCGTCACACTGGGAATCTCCGGGAACCCGTAGACGGAGGCGAAGGCCTCGAACACCGGCGGGTCGCCCGGCTCCGTCTCCAGCACCACCTCGTAGCCGCCGGCTGGGACGAGCTCAAAGGACAGGGAGAAGGGGTCCTTTCCGGGGGTGGTCGCGACCCCCGCGACGGTGGCCGCCGTCACGGGCGCGCCGCCGGTCTGGCGCAGCTCCATGCGGTAGGGGGCGTCATGCGCGAAGAGGCGGAGCGTCACCCGCCGCTTGCCGTCCGCTGTCTCGTCCCGCAGCAGCTCGCAACGCACACCGCGCAGGCTTTCGGCGACGGGCGCCTCAGCGCGGAGGTAATGGTCACCGTGCGCCCAGGGGAGCAGGTCAGAGATGGGCGCGCGCAGGCCCTTGGGGAAGAACTGCTGTGTCCACTCGTCCACCTTGACGTCCTCGCTGAGCCAGAAGGCCTTCCCGGAGTCCAGGTCCGCGGTGTACACCACGGAGTTCATCAGGGGCCGGTCCGTGCCCGGTTTGGCGATGAGGAGTCCCGTGCCCAGGAGCACTAGCGACAGTGCGGCCGCCGCCGTGCCGAGCGCCCACGAGCGGGGCACGCGGGCCAGCAGCGACATCACCGGCATGAGCGTGAGCAGGGCGACGACGACCAGTGCGGCGAGGACGGGCGCGCCGAGGATGTTGATCATCCACATGAGCTGCTGCCATCCGGGCGGCAGCAGGCACAGGGCGGGCGCGGCGAAAAGGGCCGCGGCCAGCAGGAGGCCCGGGCCGGGTTCGCCCTTGCGGCTTCCCGCCAGCAGCAGGAGCAGCGCGCCGGCGCCGAAGAGGACGGGCCAGGTGAACAGATACGCGCCGCCCGGAAACAGCAGCGCCGCCCCCGCAACCAGGGGGCACAGCCACACCATCGCGGCGGCCTGGAGTTCGGCGGCCCGGAGCCGTCGCGCCGCGGGGAGGTACACAAGCAGCGCCACCGCCAGCGCCATGAGGCCGAAGGCGACGGAGAACAGGTTGCCGTCGTAGAGGGCGCGCGGCTCGGGGATGTAGGTGAGCTTCACCGTGTACAGGTGCAGCACGTTCTCATAGCCGAACACGACGCAGAACATGGCAAGCGCAAGCCCCGCCGCGGTTCCGGCCGCCACAGGAAAGAGCAGCAGGGCTTTCACATACCCCCCCACCGTGATGCGGCGCGTCACAAATCCGGCGAGCGTGGCCAGCAGCAGGGCGGCAATGGCCAGAACGGCCAGGGGCTTCTCCCAGGAGAGGGGATACTGGACGAGGTTGAACCCCAGCACGTTGAAATAGACGTCGTTGCCGCCGTCCAAATCCACCTTTGCGAAGTCGGCGTTCCCGAAATGCCCGATGGTCCCCATGACATGGGCGCCGAAATGCTGGATGCTCTCGGGGTCCATGTGCTCCGGCGAGTCGTTCATCGTGTGGTACCACATGAACTTGTCAATGTACGCGACGTTGTACCCCTTCATGCCCGCGTTGCGGAACCGGGTGAAGTCGCCGCCGAAGGGCGACGCCTCGTAGATGGCGAACATGAGGGAGCTGGACACGGGCAGCGCGCCGTGGGCCGTCGCCGCGCGCAGCTCGCGGATGGCCGCCCCGTTGCCCGAGGAGGTCTCGAAGACCAGGGCCGTCCCGCGCGTGCCGCGCACGTCGAGGCAGCTCATCACCCCCACCTCCGCCGCCAGGGGATGCGTGCAGAAGCCCTGTGCGCCGTAGCCGCCGATCTCCTCCGCATCGGCGAACACAAAGACCACATCGTTGCGCGGGCGCGGGCGGTTCATGACAGCGCGCGCCGCCTCCAGCATGGCCACGCACCCCGCGATGTCGTCCGTGGCCCCCGGGCCATAGGGCACCGAGTCGTAGTGCGCGCTGAAGGCCACCGAGCCGGTGCTGTCCGTGCCGGGGATGCGCCCGATCACCGCCTGCTGCAGGC
>JAKPUV010001055.1 GCA_029554925.1 Candidatus Hydrogenedentota bacterium
CACCGAGCCATGGTGCTGGTCCTGCTCAACCGGTCCGGGGAGGCCTTCGAGGTGTGCCGGCGGCTGTGGGAAACCCACCGGGATCCCCGCGCGCGCGCGCTGGCCGAACACATCCGCGCGCGCACGGCGCCGGTTGCCGCACCCGTCCCCGCGCCGTCGCCGCCGCGCCGCGCGCGCCGTCTCCTGCGCCGCGCCGCCGCGGTACTGGCGGTCCTGGTGCTCGCTGCGGGTGTTGTCCTTTTCGCGCTGCTCGGCTATCCCTTCCTGCGCCACTGGCAGGAGATGGGCGCGCCGCTCCTTTCAGAGACCCCCTCCGTCTCCCTGCCGGTGCTTCCGGCCGCCGGGGAGGCTTCCCCCGTGCCGCCGCCGGAAACGGTCCCCGGCGCGTCCCCCTCCCTCGGCAGGGGGGTCATCGCGCTGCTGGACGGGAAGACCGCCGCCCCGCCCGCCGGTGCGGCGGAGGGGAAACCCGGAGAATGGAAGGAAGGGCTGCTTGGGGGGCTGCGCGCCGCCATGAAGCGGAGTCCCGCGGCGGCGGCCGAGCATCCCGCGATGGTGGAGTGGCGCGCCCGGATGAAGGGCGTGACGCCCGCCCCGCCGCCGCAGGGGCCCGTGGCCTCCGTGGTTGAGCTTCAGCCCAACCGCCTCGCGGAGACGCTGGAAAACGCCGCGGGCGACCGCGTCACGCTGGTGAACCTCAACCCCGCCGTCGGCGCGTGGCATCTGCTGGAGACGCGTTTCGGCGGAAAGACCACGACCCTGCACCTGGAGCTGTTTCCACTCGAAACGAACTTCGGCCAGCGGCCCACGCCGCACCTGTGGTCCGGCGGCCTGGACCTGGAGTTTCTCGGCGAGCGGCGGCGTTTCGCCCTCTGGACCCCCGACCCCGGGATCCCGGAACGGTCCGGGGCCCTCGCGGACGCGCCCGCCCTCTCCGCCGAGATCACCGCCGCCCTTCAGGGCAAGTCGCCGTACCATGTCCTGTGCGACGGCATGGCGCTGCTGCGCACCCACCGGCCCGGGTCGGCCTCCGCGATGGAGCTGGCCACCGATGTCCTCCGCCAGCACCGCCTGGGCGAGTGGTTTGTGGACGCCATGAAGCCCGTGCTTATTGACGGCGGCGAGACCGGCGACGCCGCGGCGGCCCCCGCGGCACCCGCCGAAGAGGACAAGGACGCCCCCCGCGCCGCGTGGATGCGGCCTTCGGACACGCCG
>JAKPUV010001071.1 GCA_029554925.1 Candidatus Hydrogenedentota bacterium
CAGGCGGCGGCTGAGCTGGGCCGCCAGCGCCCGCGCCACCTCCCCCTCATCCCGGACCAGCCGGAGGAAGTCGCTGGCGCGCATCAGCGCGAGGCGCGCCGGGGTCAGCGCCTCGGCGTATCCCGCGTGGCGGTCGGGCGAGAGCAGCAGGTCGTCCCCCAGCATGTCGCCGGGCTCCAGATGGCGCACGGTCCATTCCCGCCCGTCGGGCAGCACCCGGCTGAACTTCACCCGGCCCTTCAAGACCCAATAGACATGGTCACAGGGGTCGTCGGGGAAGAAGATGATCTGCCGGGGCTCATAGTCGCGGACGTAGGTGTATTCCTCCATGCGGGCGCGTGTCTGCGCCCCCATGCCTGCAAAGAACGGTTCATTGGTGAAGGATTCAACGTTTTTAAATTGTTTTGGCACGGAAGAACCCGTTTATGAGGGGGGGGGCGACAGGCGCATGTCTAAGGGAGACTGTCCAGCCATCCCCTGGCACCCTCCATGAGGGGAAGCAGGGCAAACCGCAACATAAAGAAGCAGGCAACCGCAAAGGCCCACAGAACGGAAAATGCATACAGCGTCTTTTGAACAAGAATAAACGAAAGCAGACTAAAATGGGGGACGCTTGGGATGATCTCTGCCTCGTTGCCGGTCTCCAAAGGGGAAGGTGGTGCGGGAGTCGTCATGGCATGCTCACCTGGGCCACGGCGCTCAGCTCTCCGGATTCCACTTTGGCCAAGAGCGACATCTCGCCCATGCGGGCCGTGAACTGCCGCCATGCCGTCAACGCGTCCCCGATCTTTTTGGCGGAATCCGTCCGTATATATCCGAATTCGTTGTAGGACTCGTAGAGGCCTGCCAGTGCGTCCACCGCCTCCTTCGGCTTCACGATGATCTGCAGATTGCCCTGCACCGGTTCCGTGGCCGGGTTTTGGGCGGCGATGAGCGACAGGATATCCTCGGAGTTGCTCGAAAAAAGGACACCGCTCTCGTATTCCGCGAAGCAGGGTTTCAATGCGGGACCGCCCACGAGCGGCACCTGGACCACCGGGGAATCGGGGAGAACGCGCGGTATCCAGTCCACTTCCGGGTTGTCGGCCGGGGGCGCGGGGGGATTTGCGCGCAGCGCGGCCAGGGCTTCGGCCCCCCCATCAATCGCTAGGGCCGCATAGGGCACCGGGAGCATCTCGTTCAGGTCCACCCCGCGCCATGCCAGCCGCGCGGAGGGTCCCGCCTGCTCCAGCATGCCGAGGGCGAGATTTGCCAGGATGGCGTGGGGACCGGCCTCCGGCGGGAGGGGCTGCAGCAGCGCCCCGACGAGGTCCGCTTTTCCCGTGAAGGCGGCCACCTGGCGCACGGCGGCGGGAAGGGGCTGGCCGGAGTTGAAGGTGAGGGAGACGATCCCCGGCAGGGGGCGGGGGAGGGGCTGCGGGGAGAGGCCGGGCAGCAGCGCCTCCACCTGTTCCCGCCGGGCGGCGCTCAGGCGAACGGCGACGGCGAGGACGGCGTCCCTTTCCTGAAGGCGCAGGGAGAGGCTGACCTGGTCCGCCCATTCCTCCAGTCCGGGCCAGGCGCTCGGGCTGACCCGGGCGAAGAGGTCCGCGCGGGCGGCCCCGGCATGCCAGTCCTCCAGGGCCTTTTCGCCGAGGGCCTCCCCGTCGTCCAGGGTCAGGGCGTGAATGAGGGCCCGGCGGGAGGGGCTGAGGAGGAGCATGCGCCCGCGGACGGCGAAGTGGATGCCGGAACCCGGCTCGTTCTGGAGAAACAGTCCGCCGGCGCGCTCGCGCCCGATGCCGGGAAGGTAGCGGGCGAGTTTCATGGCGAGGCAGCCGACGCGGGTCATTTTGGAGACGACCAGCAGTTCGGAGAAGTCGTCGAGGCGCGGGCTGGACCAGAAGCTGATGTCGGAGCTGAGGTTGTTGAGCAGCCATTCAGGCAGGGGGGCGGGGGAGAGGGCGGCCTGCACGGCCCCCCTCCCGGCGCTTTCCTCGGGGAGCAG
>JAKPUV010001072.1 GCA_029554925.1 Candidatus Hydrogenedentota bacterium
CAGGCGGCGGCTGAGCTGGGCCGCCAGCGCCCGCGCCACCTCCCCCTCATCCCGGACCAGCCGGAGGAAGTCGCTGGCGCGCATCAGCGCGAGGCGCGCCGGGGTCAGCGCCTCGGCGTATCCCGCGTGGCGGTCGGGCGAAAGCAGCAGGTCGTCCCCCAGCATGTCGCCGGGCTCCAAGTGGCGCACCGTCCATTCCCGCCCGTCGGGCAATACCCGGCTGAACTTCACCCTGCCCTGCAAGACCCAGTACACATGGTCGCAGGGGTCGTCGGGGAAGAAGATAATCTGCCTGGGCTCATACTCGCGGACATAGGCGTATTCCTCCACCCGGGCGCGTGCCTGCGCCCCCATGCCGGCAAAGAACGGCTCTTTTGTGAAGGATTCGGCGGTTTTGAATTGTTTTGGCACGAATCAATCCGTTGTTGCGCGGGATCCGCAAGCCAGTCGCCGCTAGGGAAGGCTGTCCAACCAGCCCCGGGCACCCTCCATAAAGGGAAGCAGGGAAAACCGCAACATGAAGAAACAGGCAACCGCGAAGGCCCATAGCACGCAAGACGCAAAAAAAGCTTTATGAATAATAACAGATGATAAACGACCAAAAAGAACCATTTTTGGGCTGGTCGCCCCCTCCTCTTTGGTCTCCAAAGGGAGCGATGGTGAGGGAGGTGTCATGGCATGCTCACCCGGGCCATGGCACTCACCTCGCCGGATTCAACCCTGGCGAGGAGGGACATCTCGCCGATGCGGGCGGTAAATTGCCGCCAGGCCGCCAGTGCGTCCCCTATTTTTTTGGCGGAATCCGCCCGTATATATCCGAATTCATTATAGGACTCGTAGAGACCTGCCAGGGCATCCACCGCCTCCTTCGGCTTCAGGACAATCTGCAGGTTACCCTGCGCCGCTTCCGGTGCCGGGCTCTGGCCGGAGAGGAGCGTCAGGATGTCCTCCGAGTTGCTCGAGAAAAGAACACCCCCCTCGTATTCCGCGAAGCAGGGCTTCAAAGCGGGACCGCCCACGAGGGGCACCTGAACCACCGGGGAGTCGGGGAGGACGCGCGGTATCCAGTCCACTTCCGGGTTGTCGGCCGGGGGCGCGGGGGGATTCGCGCGCAGCGCGGCCAGCGCTTCGGTGCCCCCGTCAATGGCGAGGGCCGCATAGGGCACCGGGAGCATCTCGTTTAGATCCACCCCGCGCCAAGCCAGCCGCGCGGAGGGTCCCGCCTGTTCCAGCATGCCGAGGGCCAGGTTGGCCAGGGCGGCGTGGGGACCGGCCTCGGGCGGAAGGGGCTGCAGGAGCATCCCGGCGAGTTCCGCCTTCCCCGCGAAGGCGGCCATCTGGCGCACGGCGGCGGGGAGGGGCTGGCCGGAGTTGAAGGTGAGGGAGACGATGCCCGGGAGGGGGCGGGGGAGGGGCTGCGGGGAGAGGCCGGGCAGGAGCGCCTCCACCTGTTCCCTGCGGGCGGCGCTCAGACGGACGGCGACGGCGAGGACGGCGTCCTTTTCCTGAAGGCGCAGGGAGAGGCTGACCTGGTCCGCCCATTCCTCCAGTCCGGGCCAGGCGCTCGGGCTGACCCGGGCGAAGAGGTCCGCGCGGGCGGCCCCGGCGTGCCAGTCCTCCAGGGCCTTTTCGCCGAGGGCCTCCCCCCCGTCGAGGGTGAGGGCGTGGATGAGGGCCCGGCGGGAGGGGCTGAGGAGGAGCATGCGCCCGCGGACGGCGAAGTGGATGCCGGAACCCGGCTCGTTCTGGAGAAACAGCCCGCCGGCGCGCTCGCGCCCGATGCCGGGGAGGAAGCGGGCCAGTTTCACGGCGAGGCAGCCGACGCGCGTCATTTTGGAGACGACCAGCAGCTCGGAGAAGTC
>JAKPUV010001074.1 GCA_029554925.1 Candidatus Hydrogenedentota bacterium
CAGGCGGCGGACGAGGCCGTGATCGCCGACCTGCGCAGGCAGGTGGAGACGGCGCTCATGACGCAGCCCGCCGGGCCGGTGCGCCTGCTGGCGGTCCACCCCATGCGCGGCGGCGGCACGGCCTTCGCCGCCGTGGACGAGACGGGCGCCTGCCTGGAGGCGCGCACGGACGCGGCGGAGGCGCCCGTGGAGGGCGACGCCGCGCCGAAGACCGTTGACGTGGCCGCCGAACTGCTGGAGAAGCACCGCATCCGCCTGGTCGTCGTGGGCAACAGCGGTCCGGCCCGCCGCTCGGGCCGCGCCCTGCAGGACGCCCTGCGCGCCACCCGGATCCGCGGGGTCCACGTGATCCACGCGCCGGAGGCGGGCATCAGCGCCTGGGCGGCCAGCGCCGAGGCCGCCGCGGAGTGCCCCGACCTTGCCGAGCCCCTGCGGGCCGCCCTGACCCTGGCCCGGCGCGGGCAGGACCCGCTGATGGAGATGATCAAGCTGGAGCCGCGCCATCTGGCCGTCGGGCCGCATGTGCGCGAGGTGAACCAGCGCCGCCTTCAGGAGGCCCTCTTCCGCACCGTGGAATACTGCGTCTGCCGCGTCGGCCTTGATGTGAACACCGCCCCGGTCCACGCCCTGCGCCATGTGACAGGCCTCCAGATGGGCTCCGCCCAGAACATCGTCCGCCGCCGCGAAACGGAAGGCCCCTTCACCAACCGCGCCCAGCTCAAGGACGTCTCCGGCATCGGGGAGAAATCCTGCCTGCTCTGCGCCGGGTTCCTCCGCATCACCGGGGGCGAGCAGCCCCTGGACGCCACGCGGATCCATCCCGAGGCGCACGAGGCCGTCACGGCGGCCCTCGCCGCCGCCGGGCTCTCCGCCGCGGGCCTGCCCCTCGCCGACACCGCGGCCGTGGCCTTCCCCGAGGCTGAAAATGCCGCCTTCGGCCCGCTGGCCGCCGCCGACTGGCGCCGGGAACTGGCCGCCCCCTGGGAGGATCCCCGGGGACGCTATGTGCTGCCCGAGCCCAGGCCGCGCCCCGAGCGGACCCGTCCCGAACGGCCCCGCGTTGACCTTTCGGCCATCCAGGAGGGCGCCATCGTCGAGGGGAAAGTCACCAACATCGCCGAGTTCGGCGTGTTTGTGGACATCGGCGTCGGCAAGGAGGGGCTGATCCATCTTTCCGAACTGAGCGACCGCTTCGTCGAGGACGCGAAATCCGTCGTCGAGGTGGGACAGACCGTGAAGGCCATGGTCACCCGCGTGGACCCGGAGGGGCGGCGCATTTCGCTGTCCATCCGCGCCACGCTGCCGCCCCGCGAGCCCGCTCCGGACGAACCCGGACGGCGCGGCCCGGCCGATGACCGGCCCCGGGGCCCGCGGGACGCGGGGGAGAGGGG
>JAKPUV010001095.1 GCA_029554925.1 Candidatus Hydrogenedentota bacterium
CCGCGTCGGAAACGGGCGCGGCCCCGGTCACCGCAAACAGGACAAGCATTGTCGCGACGGCCATGGGAGTTCCTTTCCCCCGGATCACGGGTCAGCCGTGATGCTACTCCCGACCGCTTTCCCGCTTCAATCCGCCCTACCGGAGGCATCCCTCCAGAAACGCCATGACCGGCGGGGTGACCACCGTCTCACCCGGCATGCCCAGTTTCCGGTTCACGTCCGCGTGACTGTACCGTCCGGCATCCACCACCGTGGCGGAAATCTCGGCGTCCTCGAGGCTGTCGGCGAACTTACGGGACAGACCCTTGCGGAACGCCGATCCGCGTGTGACGATCAGGAACGGCGGGATGCCCCTGCCCGCCGCCACATGGGTGATTGGCGAGGCGGCCGCCCATAGGGCGGGATCCTCGCCGAAGGCATTCTGATAGATGCCCGACGCGGGGCCGTTGGACATGTGTGCGGCCACATCGTAGCCCTCCGTGTCCAGTGAGACGATGCCGGCGAGATTTTCGGGAGTCAGCCCGTGCGCGCCGAGCAGGGACGCGTCGGTGGCGACGATCGAAACCAGATGCGCACCCGCCGAGTGGCCCATAAGGGCGATGCGCCCCGGGTCAAACCCGTATTCCGGAGCGT
This sequence comes from Candidatus Hydrogenedentota bacterium, assembly GCA_029554925.1. Taxonomy (GTDB): domain Bacteria; phylum Hydrogenedentota; class Hydrogenedentia; order Hydrogenedentales; family CAITNO01; genus JAAYBR01. Next base: position 634 of record JAKPUV010001095.1, read on the forward strand.
GTTCCCGAAGCCAGAAAACGGCGGTAGCCACGTCCTGCGCGTGCACGGGATGCATGATCCGGCCGGGGTCGTCGCTGGGGATCCGCGGGGACAGACGGTAATTGACGCTCGCGAGCGCGTACCCCGCGCCCGTGAGCAGGGAGGCCTTGCAGTCCATCGCGTTCGACTTGTCACCAATGGACCAGCCCCCGCCGTGCACCCACACCACCAGCGGCACGGAGCCCTTCGGCGCGGGATCGGGCAGATAGAGGTCCAGACGGAGAAGGTTCGGGTCCGTGCCGGGGATTTCCGCGTAGGGGATATCCCCCAGCACCCGAAAGGTCCCGGGGGACTCCGGACAGCGGGAGCATCCCGCCAGCAGCAGCGCCGCCACCGGAATGCCGAAAAGGATATGCGCCCATGCCTGCCGAATGTTCATCTGTGTCACCCCCGCCGGTTCCGGTCCTCTTTGCTCAAGAAACCGTCCTTGTTGCGGTCCAGCCGATGGAAGATCCGTTCATTCATGCGCGGGAACGCGGTCTTGGCCTCTTCCTGGGACAGTTTGCCGTCCCCGTTTGCGTCCGCCTGCCGCAATTTCTCGCCCATGACCCGTTTGGCTTCTTCCAGCGTCACAAAGCCGTCGCCGTCGCGGTCGGCCTTGTCGAAGAACTTCCCGGCGGCCTTGGGAAACGCGGTCTGCGCCTCCTCGCGGGACAGTTTCCGGTCGCCGTCGGCGTCGGCCTCTTTCAGTTTCGCCCGCACGCCGTTCCTCCCGGCCGTGGCTTCGGCGGCGGAGCGGTCCTCCCGGCTGAGCACCCCGTCCCCGTTCTTGTCGGCGGCTTTGAACCGCTCCCCGGTGACCTGCGGGCGCACCGCCTTCAGTTCCTCGAACGTGATCCGGCCGTCCTTGTTCACGTCCGCCTGCCGGAGCATCCGGGCGACGTGCCCGTCCGCCGTGTCCGCCGCCGCCTGCGCCCACGCCCCCGCGGCGGCCGCCGCGGCCAATGCCATGCAGAGAATCATCCTGTTTTTCATGTCTCGGTCTCCTGTTCAGTCTTTGCGGGTTGTCCGGCCTGCCGCGGGCGGCGGTCCCATGAGGACGCGCCGCCCGCAGGGTCCGGCTACTGTTTCGCCCTCTCGCCGTCGGTCTGCTGAAGCCTCCCGGGAACGTCCTCCCGGTTGAGCACCCCGTCATCGTTCCGGTCCAGCCGGTTGAAGACGCCCTCGGTCATTCTCGGGACGGTCAGCGCCTCCTCCAGGGTGACGCTCCCGTCGCCGTTGGCATCCGCGGCGGCCAGGGCTTCGCGCAGACGCTGCAGGCGGGCGCGCAGGCCGCGCGCGGGAATATCCGCCCGCGTCAGCACGCCGTCGTCGTTCCGGTCCATCTTTTCGAACACGTCCCGGGTGACTTTCGGGAACTTCGCGGAAACCTCCTCGAACGTCACCTGTCCGTCCCCGTTGGCGTCCGCCTGCTTGAGCAGGTGAATCACCTGGGGCACGGAGACCCTCTTGGCGCCCGCCTTTTCGGCCGCGAACGCCGGAAGGGACGCGGCGGCAAGCGCCGCCAGCAGCGTGAATCCCATCCATTTTCCTTTGCGCATCTTCTCGTTCTCCTTGCTGTTGTTCCGGGGGGCCGGGGCCGCCTTCGGGCCACCCGGCCCGTCCGGCGCCTTCACCGCGGATAATGGGCGCAAGCCGCGCGCCGGTTACACTGGCGTTTTCCCGGGCCGGGGGTGTAACCTGCGCCCTGTCCGCGCGCATTAACGGTAAAAGAGTCGGAAACGGCCAGGGGTTCACGCCAGGGTGCACGGTGAAACGGATGAGAGCGACCGGAACGACATCGCGGCCAGTCTCCAGGGAGACGGAGCGGCCTACGCGCGCCTTGTCCGGCGGCATGAAGCCGCCGTCACCCGGCAGATGGCGCACTACACCCGGAATCCGGCGGAGCTGCGGGAACTGGTGCAGGAGGTCTTTGTGGAGGCCTACCGGGCCCTGCCGGGATACCGGCCGCAGGCCCCCTTCGCCCATTGGCTCAGCCGGATTTCATCGCGGGCCGGCTACCGTCACTGGAAGACCCTGCGCCGTGAGCGGGAGCGGACGGTGCCGCTGGAGGAGTGGCACGAGCGGACGCTTGCCGCGCCCGTGGAAAACCGGACGCCCTCCGAGGCCGCGGAGCTTCTCTACCGTCTCCTGGAGCGGCTTCCGGCAAAGGACCGGCTTGTGCTGACGCTGATGTACTTCGAGGAGTGCGACGTGCGCGCCATCGCGGAAAGAATGGGCTGGTCCCAGACCCTCGTGAAAGTCCGCGCCTTCCGCGCGCGGCGGCGCCTGAGGAGCATGCTGGAGGAGTCCGGCCATGGGAGAAAAGGACATGACTGACCCATTGGACCTCGTGGAGCGCCTGGCTGCCCGAGCCCGGCGGGAGGCACCGGAACCGGCGGGTGTGGCCGGGGGTGTTTTGCGGGCGCTGCGTGCCCCCGCGCGCACGCCCCTCGGCTGGGTGGCCGTGTGCGCCGTGGCGGCCGCCGTGGTGCTGACGGCGGTCACCGGACTCGCGGACGGAAACGGCGACACGCTGGACGCGCTCTTCGAGGCCGCCAGCTTCATTGAACCGGACGGAGAATTCTAAGATGGGCGAAGAACCGGCCGAGAAGGGAGCCCCCCTCCCGCCCCCGCGGGGACGAAGGGGACGCGCATTGCTCCTGGGGGGCGTCATCTTCCTGTGCGGGTGCGTGTGCGGCGCCTCCGCCATGACCCTGTTTGCGGCGCGCCGGCTGGAGAGTTTCCGCCAGCACGGGCTGAACACCGAACACGCCTTCTCCCGGCTCCGCCGCGCGCTGGAGCTGGACGAGGCGCAGTCGGCGGAGGTGCGCGAGATCCTGAAACGGGGGATCGCCGACCTGCGCGAGGTGCGCCGGAGGGTGGGCCCCGAAGTGCAGGACACGCTTTCAAGGATTCGGGAAGAGGTTTCCGCCGTCCTGGACGAGCGCCAGCGAAACCTGTGGAACACGCGCTTTGACACGCTCCGGGAAAGGTGGTTCCCCCCCATGGAACCCCGGTAAGACCGGCCCCCTACTTCTCCTTCTGGCTCTCCAGCTGCGCCTGGCGCTGCCCCACAATGGCCACGAGGAAGTTTCGCGCCTCCTCTGATCCCAGGCTGAAGGGGTCAAATCGCCCGGAGCATCCCGCCTGGGCCATCATGTCGGGGGTAAGCTCGTTCAGCCGCAAAAAGGCCATGGCCCAGCTCCCAAAAAGCCGCCGGTCGGTGTCGTGGTATTCCAGCAGCGTCACCCGGGTGTGGCGGCCGTCGAGGAGGATGTTGGCGTACAGCTCGTTCACCACCTCGACCGGCCCCTCCAGGCACTGCAGAAAGAACTTGGGGTCGTAAAACAGCACCCCCGTGATCCCCCTGGCCAGATTGTTTCGGCGCGACACGGTGAGAATCTTGTGGAGGGACTCCATGTCGCACTCCTCCGTCATGCGGCTCACATAGATCAAACGCGCAAGCGCCATCTCTTCCTCACTTTCAGCGTTCAGGACCCGCCCATACGCCCGGTCCTCTGCGAAGGGTAACACCACGGTCTCGTTTTTGCAAACATCCCCGCAAATGCGCCCATTCCCCGGAAAACGCCGCCCGGGGCGGAATGAAGCCGGAGTTCATCCTGTTACCTAAACGTAGGTCAAAACCCAAGGAGGACAATGGCCATGAAGACAGGAAGATCACTTGTTTCCGCCGCCCTGATCGCCGCGGCGTTCGCCCCGTTGCAGGGCTGCGTGTGCGCGAACCCGCCCGAAACCGTTGCCGCCGTCGACATCAACCGCTACATGGGCATCTGGTACGAAATCTCCAAATACCCGTTCTTCTTCGAGCGGGGACTCGTGGGCGTCACGGCGGAGTACACGCTGAACGCGGATGGAACCGTCCAGGTTGTGAACCGCGGGTTCAAGGAGACCTTCGACGGCGAACTCTCCGAGATTGTGGGCAAGGCCACCGTGGCCGACAAGGAGACCAACGCGAAGCTGACCGTGCAGTTCGGCCCCTTCCCCGTGGGCATCTTCGGATCCAACTACTGGATCATCATGCTCGGCGACGACTACGAGTACGCAGTGGTTTCCAGCAAAGGCCGGGACACGCTGTGGATTCTCAGCCGCACCCCGCAGATGGACGCGGAGGTCTACAACGGCATCGTTGCGGAGCTTGCCGCGCGCGGCTTCGACACCTCGAAGCTGGAGCCCATGCCCCAGCAGCCCGCCGTCTGACAGGCAATCGAGAGAGAGACCACGGGGGCCGCCCATTCGGGCGGCCCCTTCTATTTGGAGTTGAGGGATTTTCACGGGGGCACACGGGTAGGACGTTCCTATCCCCTCCCCCTTTCATGCCTCCCGGCGTTAGCCCCGAAAACACTCCGCCCTCTAAGAACGACCAGGAGCGGGGCGATCCGGCCTCAGGGCAGCATCCGCGACAGCGCCTGGAGGACAGCGGTGCAGCCGCCGCAAAGCAGCGCGCCCCAGCAAACGTCCACCACGGCCACGGACAGGGGCCACCCGCGCAGCACGGCCATGTTGGTGGCGTCGTAGACGCCGTAGACGAGAAAGCCGAAGAGCGCCCCGAACAACGCCGCAGCGGGCAGGCTTTGACCCGCCCGCGGAAGGACGAACACCACCAGCCCCGCTGAAAGCAGGGCCCACGTCGCGAGAGCCGCCGGAATGTTGGTCCTCACCGCGCCGTCCACCACGTTCAGCAGCGGCCCGATCCGCGCGCGGAAAAAGGGGCCCAGAATGAAGGAGAGGACCACGGCGTCCACCGCCGTGAGCAGCGCCCATCCCGCCAGCCACAGCGCCCCGGAGCGCATCACAGCGGCACCTGTATCTCGTTGCGGCGCATGTAAAAAGGCGTCCAGGGCGGGTCATACTGCGCCACAATCTCCGTTCCCGCGCCTTTGAGACCGTCGCGCTCAAGGGATTTGGCGAGCTGCGCCTTCTTGCGCTCCACCCGCCGCTCGGTGGCATAGCCGCCGAATTTCAGCACGGCGAAGCGGCGCGCGGGCACCTCGCGGAAGGCCACATTCGGGTTGTTCGGCTTGGGCAGGGTCTCCAGGGTGTACTCCTTGGGCATGACGAAGGCCACCGTGTAGGTGTTCTTCCCCTCCCCCGCCTCCTGGATCACCGGCGCCGTCATGGCGATCTTTTCGGACTTCTCCTGGATCACCGGCGCCGTCATGGCCACCTTCTCGCTCTTGGTGTTGTTCCCGAAAATGTAGTCCGCCACCTGGCGGAACCCGCCGTACAGCGTGTCCCGATAGGCCCCCTCCAGCGTCACTTCGGCGCGGATGTACGGGGCGTATTCCCGGATCTCATAGCCCCGCCTCTTCTCCACCACGCTGTATTCCGGCTCCTCGATGCCCTTCGTGGACATGTAGCCCACGGCCGTCCAGGCGCCCACCAGAGCCACCGCGATGCCAACCGCAAGTCCCGCCATAATCTTCAAGAGCCTCCGTTTCATGGAATGCACCTCTTTGTTGCTTCCGAAACATCCCGCCGGACCGCCGGCATTCCGGTGCAAGAGGCCGGAATGTCCGAAGCCGGCATTTGCGCCCCGGCCGGAAAAAGCGGTATACTTGCGCGTCTTTTTCCGTGCCGGGGTAGCTCAGATGGTCAGAGCGCTGGATTGTGGATCCAGAGGTCCTGGGTTCGACCCCCAGCCCCGGTACCATCCGCAAGTCACAGGCGCGCAAGTCCTTGCGCGCCTTTTCCTTTTCTACTCCAGCCCCGAAATCCGCGCGATGTGGTCCCTGCTGCCGTCGTTGGCCCAGGCGTCGAGCTGGTCGGGGGCCTTGAGCTGCTGGCCGCGCATGCGGGGCACGGCGAT